>NZ_JAKSYR010000064.1:0-914 GCF_022829705.1 Methylobacterium sp. E-025 | reverse complement strand
TGGCTAGATCAGCCGCAACCGCCGCCTTTGGAAAGACCCGGAGGCGACCCTCGCCTCAGCCCAGGCCTTCCTCTACGCCGCCGCCGTCATGATCCTCGTTCGAAGGCTCGGCCGAGCATCATGACTTACCAGACGGACTCTTAAAAGAGTGCTTAGCGATGGCTAGGCATTTTGACATTGCAGGAGATGTTCATTTGCCTCGAGCAGGGGAAAACAGGCTCAGCGTGCCGCTCTAAGATTTTTCGTAGCCTCACGCCCTGCAAGGCCATCAGTAAGAGCCCAATCTAATATTATCTGATCGTTCCCATCGGCTTGCATCGCATGTACAATCTTTCATAATCAGTTTTGGATGAACGGTGACCACGTCTTCAGCGTACCCCAATATTTGAAGAAAATAATTACAAACTCTAATTCAAATTCGTCGACAGTAGGCTGCTCTAATACAAGCTAGGCCCCATCGTCAATCCATAATATAAATCTGAAAATTAATACCACTCAGAAATAGATTACACCCAAATATAACCCAGAACTCGAGCAGTATTCGATCATGCATCTTTCTGTACATTCGGCTATGTTATTTACATTCAGATGTGCCATTCGACGCTGCCGTTGTAGAACATGTTGGCGACGCCGCCGCTGTTGTAGCCGGCATGGTTGTCGGCGGCGTCGCCCGCCAGGGTGTGCCCGTTGAGGCTGACCTGATGGACGTAGAGGTTGCGGTCGGCCGTCGCGCTGCCGCCGTAGACGTCGTCGAGGAACTGCACCGCGATGTCGTGCGCACCCGTGCCGAACTGGCCCGTGAGGGTGATGTCCTGCGTCTGGCCTGCCGCATGCGACGCGCTGGTGGTGAGTGTGCCGCCGATCTGATGGCCGTCCACCAGCACCTGGAAGTGCGGATCACCCTGGTAGCTGTC
>NZ_JAKSYR010000061.1:0-19170 GCF_022829705.1 Methylobacterium sp. E-025 | reverse complement strand
GACGGTTGCTCATCCCAACTAGGGGGGAAAGCCGGCGCGAACGCCTCCGGTGCCGGCGGCCGGTATGTCAGCGAGGCATGCGGGCGCACGCCGTTGTAGTGACGGCGCCAGCTTTCGATGACGACCTGCGCTTCTCTGAGTGTGTGGAAGATCTCGCCGTTGAGAAGTTCGTTGCGAAGATCGTACAAGCTTGGATCATCGGAGTCGGAGAAAACACGGCCTACATCACGCCAGGCTCACCGTGGGAGAATGGCTACGTCGAAAGCTTCAACGCACGGCTTCGCGACGAACTTCGCAACGGCGAGATCTTCCACGCACTCAGAGAAGCGCAGGTCGTCATCGAAAGCTGGCGCCGTCACTACAACGGCGTGCGCCCGCATGCCTCGCTGAAATACCGGCCGCCGGCACCGGAGGTGTTCGTGCCAGCCTTCTCCGCTTGGCCGGCTGCGCTCGCCCGACCAGCTCCGCCGGCCAAGCTGCCCGTGGCGGAGCGGCCCACCGTGCACTAACTTCACCCTTGGACCACCTCGCGGGGGCCGATCAAGGAAAAACGAGCCTCTCGGAAAGATCGTTCTAAGCGTCTGACGCACAGTCCCGAGCGTCGGCCTCAAACGAGCCGGTCCAGCGCGCGGCGGCCACTTCACGACTGGATCGCGCCGTTTCGCCGGGAGATCGCGGATGCCCCGATGCCCGGCCGGCAGGATGCGGCGGCCGCCGTGCGCGGATTGGAACAGGGCGCTCCAGCCTTCACCACCGTATCCAACGCATGGGGTAGAGTGTCGAGAACTGCGCGGCATGAGAATCTGAGATCGAGGCAGCGGGCGCCCATGGATCAACGCGTTGCCAGAGCAGAGGGCCGCGTACTCCGGACTATGGCTTTTGGCTGGGCGGCAGGATCATCGCGGTGTCTGGGTCGGAGACGTCGCCCTCCTGTTGCTGATCGAGCGAGAGCTTGGCCGCGAGGTCCGGCTCCTGTCCGTTCGCCAACTCCTGCGCAGCCGCAACTTCCTTATCACGTGCCTGCTCCGCCGTGAGCTCGCCGCGCACCACCGCCCGGGCCAGGTTCAGGCTCAGGACGTTCTCGGCCTCGCTAGCGCCGTAGACGGTGAGCGTGCCTCGCGTCCGGTCCGGAATGACGCTGCCGTTGAAGGTGGCGACCGCGCTGAAGAAGTTGAGCGGGACTTTGTAGGGCAAGCTCTGCTCCAGCACGTCGTTGTGCTTGGCCGGGAAATCGTGCTCGGCTCCCATCTTGTGCACCACCGTCCGGATCCAAGGCCCGTTGCGGTGCCAGATCAGCAGCGTCGCCGTCTGCTCCTGGGGTGCGCCGTACTTGTCAGCAACGGCTTCAGCGGCCTTGCGGGACGGCTCGGGCCAATCCTGCGCGAGGCGCTCGGCGGCCCCTGCGGGGCCCGCGGACAGCGCGAGGACGAGAGCGAGGATGCATCGGCTGCGGTTCTGCGAGGGCATGCGCTTCCCTGACGGCGCCGGGGGCAGCACGGCTTCCTGCAGCGAATGGGAATCGCTGTCACGCCGCCGCGTTGCTCCGGGTCTACGCCGGGTATAGGCCGAGCACCCGAGAATGGTTCCAGGGAGATGCCCGATGGTGCAGCTGATGTCGCTGGACGTGAATGGGCGCGTGGCGCCCGTGAGCGTGGACGACCCCGATACGCCGCTCCTCTACGTGCTACGCGATGATCTCGGCCTGCACGGGCCGCGCTTCGGCTGCGGGCTGGGCCAGTGCGGCGCCTGCACGGTGCATGTCGATGGGCAGGCGGTGCGCTCCTGCATCACCCCGGTCTCGAGCCTAAAGGCGGGGGCCAAGATCGTGACGCTCGAAGGGCTCGGCACCCTGGACAAGCCGCACCCGGTGCAGGCGGCCTTCATCGCCGAGCAGGCGGCGCAATGCGGCTACTGCATCAACGGCATGATCATGCAGTCGGCTGCCCTGCTCAACGAGACGCCGAAGCCCAACGAGACCGCGATCCGGCAGGCGCTCGCCCCGAATCTCTGCCGGTGCGGCACCCATCAGCGGATCGTGCGCGCCGTCCAGCGCGCGGCCGGCACACTCTGACAGAGGTTGTTGTCATGACCGCACCCGCCCTCTCCCGCCGCAGCCTGCTCCTTCAGGGCGGCGCCCTCGTGGTCGGCTTCTCGCTGTCCGGCCGCGGCGCCAGCGCCCAGAGCTTCGCGCCGGTCGCCACCAACGGCTTCGCGAAGCCCGTCGCCTCGGACCGCGTCGACAGCTTCCTGGCGCTCGGCGCCGACGGTCACGCCACGATCTTCTCCGGCAAGGTGGATCTCGGCACCGGGGTCGAGACCGCCCTGACGCAGATCGCGGCTGAGGAACTCGACCTGCCGCTCGACCGCGTGACCGTCGTCCAGGGCGATACGGCGCTGACGCCGGATCAGGGACCGACCTACGGGAGCCTCTCGATCCAGAAGGGCGGCGTCGAAATCCGGCAGGCGGCGGCGACGGCCCGCGCGCGCCTCGTGCAGATGGCCAGCGAGCGCCTCGGCGTACCGGCCGACGAGCTGGTGAGCGAGAACGGCACCGTCCGGCCGAAAGCTGGCGGCCAGGGCCTCTCCTACGCCGATCTCGTGAAGGATGGGCGCCTCGACCTCAAGGTCGATCCGGCGGTCAAGACGAAGGATCCGGCGCAGTTCGCCCTCGTCGGCAAGCCGGTGGCGCGGGTCGACATACCCGAGAAGATGACCGGCCGTTTCACCTACATGCAGGATTATCGCGTGCCCGGCATGGTGCATGCGCGGGTGGTCCGTCCCCCGACCATCGGGGCGGATCTGCAGGGCGTGGATGAGGCCTCGGTCGCGGACATCCCAGGACTGATCAAGGTCGTGCGCCAGGGTAACTTCCTGGCCATCGTCACCGAGAAGGAGTGGGCGGCCGTGAAGGCCGCAAAGCAGCTGAAGGCGACGTGGTCGGAATGGGAAGGCCTGCCCGAGCAGGGCAAGCTCTGGCAGCACGTGCGCGCCACGAAGGTCACCAAGGACGACGTCACGAGCAGCACGGGCGATGCCGAGGCGGCGCTCGGACAGGCGGCCCGGAAGCTCGAAGCGACGTACGATTTCGCCATCCATACCCACGGCTCGATCGGGCCGTCCTGCGCCATCGCAGAGCTGAAGGACGGGTTCCTGACCTGCTGGACGGCCTCGCAGATGACGCACGCCCTGCGCAAGCAGCTCGCGGCGATGACCGGCCTCGCGCCGGAGGCGGTGCGCTGCATCTACGTCGAGGGCTCGGGCTGCTACGGCCGCAACGGCCACGAGGACGCGGCGGGCGACGCCGCCCTTCTCGCCCGCGCGGTCGGCCGCCCCGTGAGGGTCCAGTGGTCGCGCGCCGACGAGCACGGCTGGGATCCGAAAGGACCGCCGACCCTGATCGACCTGAAGGCCGGGCTCGACCCGCAGGGCAACGTCACCGCCTGGTCCTCCCAGTTCCACATCCCGGAGGGGGCGGCCGGTAACGTGCCGCTGGTGGCGGCCTCGCTGGCCGATCTGCCGCACGAGACTACGATGGCGCCGGGCAACATCATCGGCAACTCGGCGCTGCCCTACGCCTTTCCGAACGTGCGCACGGTCTGCCACCGGCTGGCCTCGACGCCGTTCCGGCCCTCCTGGATCCGCACCCCCGGGCGGATGCAGAACACCTACGCCAACGAGGCCTTCCTCGACGAGTGCGCGGCGGCAGCCGGCGCCGACCCGCTGGAGTACCGCCTGCGGGCGCTGAAGGATCCGCGCGGCATTGAGGTGCTGAAGCGGGTTGCCGAACTCGCCATGTGGCAGGCGCGCCCCTCGCCGGTGAAAGACGCCGCGGGCGACGTGCTGCGCGGCCGCGGAATCTCCTACGTGAAGTACGAACTCAATCGCACCTACGTAGCGGGCGTGGCCGAAGTCGAAGTGAATCGCAGCACCGGGCAGGTGCGCGTGCCGCGCTTCTTCGTGGTCCAGGATTGCGGGCAGATCATCAACCCCGACGGCGTGCGCAACCAGCTCGACGGCAATGTCATCCAGACCGTCAGCCGGGTGCTGCTGGAGGAGGTCACCTTCGATCGCGGCGCCGTGACGAGCCTCGACTGGTCGAGCTACCCGATCCTGACCTTCCCGGACGTGCCCGAGGT
Organism: Methylobacterium sp. E-025; assembly: GCF_022829705.1. Classification (NCBI taxonomy): domain Bacteria; kingdom Pseudomonadati; phylum Pseudomonadota; class Alphaproteobacteria; order Hyphomicrobiales; family Methylobacteriaceae; genus Methylobacterium; species Methylobacterium sp. E-025. The sequence continues at coordinate 15,034 of NZ_JAKSYR010000061.1, read as the reverse complement.
CGTGATCGACCTGATCGACCGGCCAACCGAGAAGCCGTGGGGCGCCGGCGAGCCGTCCGCCGCCATCGTGCCGGCGGCGGTCTCGAATGCAGTCTTCGACGCGACCGGCGTACGCGTGCGGTCCGTGCCGTTCACCCCGGCCAAGGTGAAGGCGGCTCTGCAGGGGGCCTGAAACGCGAGCAGGCAGGATCGTCGGGGCGTGGCGCCGGTCCCGCGGCGCGGGCCCGGATCGCGATCCACCGGCCGCGCCGCGGACACCGGGTGGTGCCTCGGCCGCCGGGATCGACGCAGCTTGATCGAGGCGGCTGGCATGGGCCGGCCCGTGCCGGGGTCCGGTCCGACATCCTTTGACCGCACCGTGGCGGCGCTCGAACATCTGCTGCTTTATGTTCGTCCCGTACGCCGGCTCCTCGACGGCGGCCGGACAAGGATGGAGCTGTTGGGGGCCTACCCTAACATCGCGAGCGGACCGCCTGCCTATGCCGACGAGGCGAGAAGACACTCCCACCGACCCTGCCGAAGGCGCTTCACGCTGCCCTCCGACATTAAAGTGCTTAGATAGTACTAGGCTGTGAGACGTGGTATCGGATCCGCAAAGCCCCACAGCGCTCGTTGCAGGTTTACCCGGAAGCGGACGTTCCGCATCCAACTCCACACGGATGCAACAAGGGATCTAGTGGTTGAGCCCTGACGGTTGAGTCCGTGTGGGGTTTCGGTTTGCGCCCCATCCTGCGAGTCTGGCGGGATGCGCAGTGGCATCTCTTTCACGCTCTCCGCCTCGGATCGCCTTCGGCTCGAAGCACTCGTCGCGGATCGAAACACGTCGCAGAAGCACGTCTGGCGCGCCCGTATCGTACTGCTGAGCGCCGATGGGCTGGGGACGCATGCGATCATGCGTGAGGCGGGCGTGTCCAAGACGGTGGTCTGGCGCTGGCAGGACCGCTTCGCGCAGGAGGGCGCCGATGGGCTCCTTCGGGACAAAACGCGACCGGCGCGCATCCCGCCGCTGGGGTCGGAGGTGGCGGCGCGCGTGGTGGCTCTGACGCAAGGAGAACCACCCGGCGAGACCACGCATTGGACGGCCGCCGCCATGAGCAAGGCCGCGGCCATCAGTGTCTCGTCGGTGCAGCGGATCTGGTGGGGGCACGGCCTACAGCCGCATCGAGTCCGGCAGTTCAAGCTCTCCACCGACCCGGCCTTCGTCGCCAAACTGCGCGACGTCGTCGGGCTCTACGTCGACCCGCCGGCCCACGCCGTCGTGCTCTCGGTCGACGAGAAGAGCCAGATCCAGGCGCTCGCCCGCACGCAGGAGCCGTTGCCGATGAAGCCGGGCCGGCCGACGACGCGCACCCACGATTACAAGCGCCGCGGCACGACGACCCTGTTTGCCGCCCTGGACGTGCTGGAGGGCAAGGTGATCGGCCGCTGCATGCAGCGCCACCGGCATCAGGAGTTCATCCGCTTCCTCAATGCGGTCGAGGCGGCGGTTCCGGCGGGCAAGATCGTCCACGCGATCCTGGACAACTATGCCGTCCACAAGCACCCGAAGGTCCGTGCCTGGCTCGACCGCCACCCGCGCTGGACCTTCCACTTCACCCCGACCTCAGCCTCGTGGCTCAATGCCGTCGAGGGCTTCTTTGCCAAGCTCGCAAAACGCCGGCTCCGACGTGGCGTGTTCGGATCGCTGATCGAGGTACAGGCCGCCATCAAACGCTTCATCGCCGAGAGCAACGGCAATCCGAAGCCGTTCGTCTGGACCGCCGACCCGGATCGCATCATCCAGGCCGCAAAGCGCGGGCACCAAGTGTTAGACTCGTACCACTAGGAGGCACCCGACAGCGGATATTCTCTGCGCCATTTCAGTGATCTGGGTCAGTTAATCTTGCTCACTGGCAGGCGGTTCGTAGGATGAAGGATTGTTGCGGCGATCCATGACCTCATGGTTTGACTGAAAAACTCCAGGGACGGCAGATCGATCGGATATTCTAGGCCGACTTGCTGGTCTGACGGTTGTCGAGCTTGCGCAATTCGGTGGCGATGTCCTGGAGACTGGAATCACCCTTGCGCAAAACGCGATCGGCTTCTGATAACCGGTCCCGCTCCTCGGCCGTGACGTCCCGGGCGCTGAGGACCACTACCGGCACGTCGGCGCAACCCGGCAATCTTCGCAAGCGGTCAAGGAACGAGAACCCGTCCATCACCGGCATGGTGAGATCGAGAAGGACGAGGCGCGGCACGCCAAGCCCGACCTGCTCGAGCGCCTCGCGGCCGTCGCCGGCCTCGCGGACGCTCCAGCCGTTGCGTTCAAGGGCCGTCCGTAGGCGGTGCCGCATGTCCGCGTCGTCATCGACCACGAGGACGTCGCCGTCCGCTGCTCGGAACTGATCCAGGATCGTCCGGAGGCGCGCCCAGTCCACCGGCTTCGGCACCGCCTCGATGGCACCGAGCGAGGCGCTGAGAGTCGCGTCGGCAACGAAGCTCACCATCACCACCGGGATGCCGGCAGTCTCGGGATCCGACTTGAGAGCGGCGAGCACCGACCAGCCGTCCATCTCGGGCATCATGACGTCGAGGAGGATGGCGCGGGGCTTGAGCGACTGGGCGAGGTTGAGGCCGGTGCGCCCGTCCGCCGCCGTGCGCACGGAAAAGCGCTGGCGTTCGAGGAACCGGGTCATGAGCTCGCGCTGGGATGCCTCGTCGTCGATCACCAGCACCAAGTCATCCATGCGTTCGCCGTTCTCCGGTACGGCATCCGGCGCGACATCGACCGTCCGGTCCGGTGCCACCGCCGGCACGCGCAGGGTGAAGCTCGTTCCCTCGCCCTCGACGCTCGTCACGGAGATGTCGCCGCCGAGCAACTGGGCGAAGGCGCGGCTTAGAGCCAATCCAAGACCGGTGCCGCCATAGTTGCGTGTGGTGCTCTCGTCGGCCTGCGTGAAGCGCTCGAACAGGCGCCCGACCTGCTCCGGGTTCATGCCGATGCCCGTATCCCGCACCGTGAACTGGAGCCAGCCGCCGCGGATACCCGCCTCGCGCCCGGCTTCCAGCGTGATGGTGCCGCCCTCGGTGAACTTGGCGGCGTTCGAGAGCAGGTTGAACAGGCACTGGCGCAGCTTCACCGCGTCCGTTCGGGCTCGGCCGACGCCATCGGCCACGTCGAGCACGAGGACGTTTCCCTTCTTCCCGACGAGCGCCTCGACGGTGGCGGCCGCGTCCGTGACGAAGGCGGCGACGTCGATGTCCTCGGGGTAGAGCTCCATCTTCTCCGCCTCGACCTTCGACAGGTCGAGCACGTCGTTGATCAGGCCGAGGAGGTGCTGGGCGTTCGATTTGATTTTTCCGAGATCCTTGAGGAGGCTCTCCTGACCGAGCTCCTCCGCCTCCTCCTCGAGCATCTCGGAATAGCCGATTACGGCCGAAAGCGGCGTGCGCAGCTCATGGCTCATGTTGGCCAGGAACCGGCTCTTCGCCCGGCTGTGCTCCTCGGCCGCGTCCCGCGCCTCCTTGAGCGCCACCTCGAACGCGTGCCGCTCGGTGATGTCCTCATGGACGCCCACCCACTCCCGGATCGCGCCGTCGGCATCGCGCACCGGCACTGCCCTTGCCACGTAGCGGCGCCAGCCCGCCTGGGCGGTGCGCACGCGATGCTCGACCGTGTAAGGGGCCTCGGCTCGCAATGCGTCGGTCCAGGTCGCGATCGTCGCCGGGAGATCCTCGGGATGGATCGCCTTCGCCCAGCCCGCGCCCATGTACTGCTCTGGGGTGTGCCCGGTGATCTCCGCCCACCCTGCTTGCTCCTCGACGAAATGCCCGGCGGCGTCAGTCGTCCACATCACGCCGTTGACGGCCCTGACGGCGGATCGGAAGCGCGCCTCGCTGACGTGCAGGCGTCGCTGCACCCGACGCTGGTCGAGCGAGGAAGCGATCATCGCCAGGAACAGGACGAGGAAGGTAACGCCGGCGACCGCCAGGGCGAGGTCGCGTTGGCCCGCCGCCAGGATGGCTACGTGGGCCGCATGGGCGCCGCTCTCCTGCGCGGTGAAGGTCGCCGCGGCCATCCCGGTGTAGTGCATCCCAGCGACCGCAAGCCCCATCACGCAGGCGGCGGCGAGTTTCTGCCAGGGCCGATTGCGGCGGAAGGTAAGCCACAGGGCTGCGGTCGCAGCCGTGACCGCGATGGCGACCGAGACCGCCACCACAGCCGGGTTGTAGGCAAGGTTGCCCGGCACGCGCATCGCCGCCATGCCGGTGTAGTGCATCGCCGCCACGCCAAGGCCCATAAGCGGGCCCGCGACCAGCAACGAGCCCGCACCCGTTCCCCGGCGTGCAACCCAGGCAAAGGCGCCGGCCGTGACACCCACCGCGATCAGCAGTGACAGGACCGTCAGTCCGAGATCGTAGGCCGCCGCCATTCCCATCTCGAAGGCGAGCATGCCGACGAAGTGCATCGACCAGATGCCACCGCCCATCGCCACCGCCGCGCCAGCGCCCCAGGCCCAGCGCGCACCGGCGTCCGGACGCCGGACGCGGGCACCGAGGTCCAGCGCCGCATAGGACGCGAACACCGCGATGACGATGGACAGCGTGACGAGTAGCGGGTTGTATCCGGTATGGGCCATAGGATGTCCGGTGGGGGCACGGGGTCCGTAGCACCGAAAGGCAGCGTTCCTGGGACCAATCTTTCGGCCCGGAAGCGCAAGACCTTGCGAGCCGTCAGCGCGATGGCTCTCGAAGGATCAGGCCGGGCTTGGCGAAACCACCGAACGCAGCAGCCTAGTGAGGTCGTCGAGACCGACCTGGCCCTTTCTGAGGACCTTGTCGGCCCGTCCGGCCAGACGCCGCCGGTCGTTCACGTCGACGTCCTTGGCCGTCAGCACGACGACCGGGATCGAACCCCATTCCGGCTTGGCCCGCAGGGTGGCGAGGAACGCGAAGCCATCCATCTCCGGCATCATCACATCGAGAAGGATGAGGCAGGGTTGCACTGTCGCGACGACCCCGAGCCCGACCTTGCCGTTCTCGGCCGTGACGACCCGCCAGCCTTCCCGGGTGAGGTGGGTCGACATACGATCCCGTGTGTCGGCATCGTCATCGATGACGAGTAGCGGGCCTTCGTGGTCCCGGGGTCGGAAGCGGTCCATCACCCCCTGAAGCTCGTCCCAGTCCACCGGCTTCTGCAGGTAGTCGGTGGCTCCGAGGGAGAAGGCTAGGTTCTGCTCGTCCAGCACGGTGACCATGACTACGGGCGTGTTGCCGAGTTCTGGATCTCCCCGGAGTTCTTGTAATACCGACCAGCCGTCCAGCTGCGGCATGGTCACGTCGAGCAGGATAACCCGGGGCCTCAGGGTCCGCGCAATCTCCAGGCCCTCCCGCCCGTCGACGGCGGCGACGGCCTTGAACCCGTCGCGTTCGAGGAAGCGGGTGAGGAGATCACGCGTCGCCGGATCATCATCGACGACGAGGACGACGTCCTTGCCGCACACATCGTCGGATAGAGGCATCCCGACATCCGCTTCCATTGCCGGCTGGTCGTTGGTGCCAGCGATGCGGGCCGGGACCGAGATGGTGAAGGTGGTTCCTCGACCCTCCTCGCTCGCCACCTTGATATCGCCGCCCAGCATGGATGCGAACGCCTGGGTGATGGACAGCCCGAGGCCGGTGCCGCCAAACTTCCGCGTCGTCGAGGCATCCGCTTGGGTGAAGCGCTCGAACAGGCGCGCCTGCTGGTCCGGGCTCATGCCGATCCCGGTGTCGCTCACCTGGAAGGTCAGCCAACTCTCACCGTCGCGTTCCCCCCGTTCGGCCTTCAGGGCGATCCGGCCACCTTCCGTGAACTTGGCGGCGTTGCTCAAGAGGTTGATCAGGCACTGGCGCAGTTTGGTCACGTCGGAACGCGCTTCGCCGAGGTCATCGGCGAGGTCCAGCGTGAGGACGTTCACTTTTGCGGCGACGAGGGATTCGACCGTCGAGGCGACGTCGCGGACGATCGCGTCGATGGCGAAGTCCTCGACGTAGGTCTCCATCCGCTCCGCCTCGATCTTCGACAGGTCGAGCACGTCATTGATCAGACCGAGGAGGTGGCGCGCGTTCGCCTCGATCTTGCGCATGTCGGGAAGCAGGTCGTCGTGGCCGCCGTCCTCCATCTCCTCCTGCAGCATCTCCGAGTAGCCGATCACCGCCGAGAGCGGGGTGCGCAGCTCATGGCTCATGTTGGCGAGGAACTCGCTTTTGGCCCGGTTTGCCTCCTCGGCAGCCTCCTTGGCGGCGGCCAACTGGAGCTCGCTCCGCTTGCGCCCGTCGATGTCAGTGACGACGACGACGGCACCGACGCGGTGACCATCAACGTCGAGCATCTGCGCCGCCGAGAACCCAATCCAGGCACGGCTGCCGTCGCCGCGGCGGTAGTCGACCTCAAGATCCGCGCGCGACTCGCCGGCATGCACCACGCGGTCGAGGGGCCAATCCCCGGGCTCGACCTGGCATCCGTCAGAATGGAACCCGACCCAGCGGTCCTTCCGGTCGGCGGACGTATCTGAGACCACATCATGTCCGAGGATCACGGTGGCCCGGGCGTTGTGCCCGACGATGCGGCCCGTCGGAGCCTCGGCGATCAGGACACCGACGGGCAGCGTCTCCATCACCGTGCGGAGGGTGGCCTCGCCGGCCCGCATCCCACGGCGCGCCTCCGCCTCGCCCGCTTCCGCCAACCCGGCCGGAATGGTGCCGGCGAACAGGGTGGCGACGTGGAGGTCGAGGCCGGTGAAGGCATCGGGACGACTGGACTGTAGCTTCAGGACACCGACGGCGGCGTCCCCACGGAGGATCGGGACACAGACTGCCGAGCGGGCGTTGAGCGGGCCGACGAGGTCGCGACGGACGCGAGGGTCAACGAGGAGGTCCGGACACAGCACCGGCTTGGCGGTCGCCAAGCAATGGCCCGAGAGGCTGCCGTCGATGGGGATGCGCAGCCCGACATGGGGTTCGAGCGCACCGCGTGCCGAGCGATAGACGAGGTCGTCGCCCTCACGGAGCTCGATCACTGCGCCCTCGGCTTGGCAGACCGCCGCCATGACACCGCCGACGAGGGTATCGAGGATCACGCCACGGTCCCCTGCCGCCCGAGTCACGCTGGCCTGGGCGGCGATCAGGGCATTCTGCTGCGCGATCAGCGCGGCCTGGCCGGAAAGAAGTCCCTCGCGCTCGGCGACCGAGCGGCGCAGTTCCATCTGGGACATGACTTGCCCCGCCAGCGCGCGTAGGGCTACCGCCTGCCGATCCGTGAGGCCCTCCGGGCGGGGCGCGAGGTCGATCACGCACAGGCTGCCGAGACGCTCGCCGTCGGCCGCCTCCAGCGGCGCCCCGGCGTAGAAGCGCAGGTACGGTTCGCCCGTGACGAGAGGATTGTCCCTGGTACGGGAGTCCAGCGACAGGTCGGCGATTACGAGCAGGTCGGGGGAGCCGAGGACATGCGCGCAGACCGACTTGTCCAGGGAGGTCTCGCAAGGCGCGAAGCCCGACCGCGCCTTGAACCATTGGCGGTCGCCGGCGACCAGGCTGACCAGGGCGACCGGGACAGAGCAGGTCATTCGGGCCAGCTCGACGATGGCGTCGAACCCTTTCTCGGGGGGCGTATCGAGGATGCCGTACCCTCGGAGTGCGTCCAGGCGACGGGCATCGCCGACTTCGGGTGGGAGCGTATCGTCGGTCATGTGCGGCTCGCTCATGGGAACGGATGGGCTCGCCGACGCAAGGCCGTGGGATGACGCGATGCGGTGTTCGGGTGCCCTCGACAACACGGTGACCGTGCGGTGGTTGCCCGCCCGTCCCGGTCACGTCTTCGAGTGGTCCCTGATTGGCGTCTGTTCCGGAGCGACGGGTCACGCCCTGGGGCAGCCGCCGGGGATCAGTCCTTCTCGATGACCGAGACCTTCCCATCCCGCTCGACGATGGCAACGGCGACCTGATCCATGTCATCGAGGCCCTGTTGGCGGGCGGCGGTGCGCACGTCGGCCTGCTGCATCCGCAGGCGCCGCATCTGGGTCTCGTCCCAGTCGCCGTCTCGGTAGACGACGATGGGCGTGCCGTCGCAGATACGCTCGAACCAGACGTAGCGCAGCTTCAGCCACGAGACGGCCACGTGCATGAGGCCGACGGTGAAGATCGCGCTCATCGCGCCGACGAACGACTTGTCGTCGCCGAGCACCGCGCTGACGCTCATACCGCCGAACAGGAACAGCACCACCATGTCGATGGGGGCCTGCTGGCTCGCGGTCCGGCGTCCGATGAGGCGGATGACGAAGAGAACGACGAGGTAGGCGGCCGCGGCCTTGAAGACGGTGCTCATGCCTACGGCACCGAATACTGCGACCAGGGCAGGGTCTCGCCTGCATCCAGCCGTGCCCAGAGATGGATGCTGCCGCGGAAGCCGGGCGAGCCCGCGAACAGGATGGTGACGCGTTCCTGACCCTTCACGACGGGGAACTCCATGCGGATGCTGTCGGCGCCGGCTTCCCAGACAGAAGGACGCGGGATGATGCTCTCCAACCCAAAATGGTCGGCCAGCCCCTTTGCCATGGTCACGGCGACCTTATCGCCGCCGGGCGGGACGCGGGTGTCGAACTGGACCTTGGTCGGGGCGCCGAAGCGGACCACCGGCTCGTAGCGGAGCTTGATCGAGGCATCGGCGTTGGCAGCCTCGCGCTCGCTGAACAGACCCTGCCCGAACGCTCCGAGGACGGAGGCGCCCACGAATGCGACCATGGCCCAACGGCCGATGATCTCGGCACGCCGCCAACGTCCCTCGAACGCCGGGTAGAAGCCGCGCGCGATCTCCTCGCGCATCGGCGGGTCGGGATGGATGACGTCCAAGATATTTTCCTTGGGCACGGATCTGGGCGGAACCGCCCGGGACGGGAGCCAAGTCGTCGGACCTGCCGTTGGCTCCCTGCAGGTGCGGCGTTACTTGGGATGACGCGGGAACGTGATCGCTCCTTCGAGTCGGCAAACCGGATCACGCCCGCCCGAATGCGGCTGCGATCCGGCTCGGTCTCTCAGGCGGCGAGCGGTTTGGCCGTCCGAATCTTCCCATAGAGCTCGACGTGGATCTCGTGGCGAATGCCGTCCTTGGCGCCTACGATCTCGAAGTGCTTCGGCTTGCGTTGAGGCTCTCCCTCGACGGCGTAGCCCTCGGCCTTGACCGCCGCGAGGACCGCCGCCGGATCGGCCGGGGTCTGGTTCGCCTTTTCCGTGTGAAGCTTCGGCGGCCACGCGATCTCGCAGACGGTGCCGTCCTTGAGGGTGATGAGCGTCACTTTGATTTCCGAGGGCTTGGGCTCGCCCGTGATCGTAACTGTGTCGCCATGGGCGATTGCGATGACCTCGGCGCCCTTCGGCCCAAGGTCGGCGAGGATGCGTCCTTCCTTGCCATCGATGGCGAAGCGGTGGCCGAAGACGGCCCAGACGGTGCCGGTGATGGTCTGCATGTCGTTCATGTCGTGTCTTCCTCGGGTGTCGTGTGCCGGCCTGGGCCACGGGATGCCCGGCGTACCTGGACGGGGCCAATTCCTGGCGATGCCGGTGGAGACTGGCATCGGCCCCTGTCGGGGCTGACGGCTCTCTAGGGCCAGGGTTCGAACTCATCCTGAACCGCGCCGTTCAACCTCCGTTAAGCGCCGGCGACCCGGCCCGACCGCTCATCGGATCGGGACTGTCATCTCGAAACGGAGTCCGCTGGCGTCGATGGTCCGGTGGAAGCACCCCTGCAGGCTCAGCTTGATGATTTGCCTTGCGCGAACAGTGCCCGCCCCTGTGTGCCGATCGCCGATGAGAACTTGCTGGCGACCTAATCGGCGGGCGGAACCGGGTCTTGATTTTGATATGCCCCGCAAAGGTCAGTCAGAGGGCTTGCGAGAAGAACCATCGCGTTCGCTCGGCCTGAGCGGAGGCAAGAAATGTTGCCAACGGGCCGTGCTCGACGACTACGCCGCGGTCGGTGAAATAGATCTGTCGGCTACACCACCGTCACCTTTTCCGACGGACTCTGTCTGAAACGGACCAGCGTCTTACGGCCAAAACCTGCCAAATGTCGAACGTCCGCCTCTGGAGTTTGACGCTTAAAAGCAGACTGGCAGAAAACCACCCGACCCGGACTTGGTGATCCTCCACCAAGCTGCCACGAAGTGGACCTTCCGAGGATCTGTGAAGGGTCGATACCGGACGGTCGCATACCCTGCCTGCTACCCGGCCGAAGGCCAACTTCCGCTCTTGGCGCAAAGCGGCGATGCTGGATGGCGTGGTTGGGTGGATTGGCGACCGTCCGCTTTTGAGCGGGAGTTCGAAGAAGCAGACGCTGTCGCGCCCATTCACGATCCTCCTCGCACTCCTTAGGCATGCGCTCTGGGATTGGGCCACCAAGTCGACCGAGGCTGACGTCTGCGATTTACAATCGGAAACGCGGCTCGGCTGTTGGTGCGACTAGCCTCACGCCTCGCTTCACCCATCCACGTTCCAAGACGAGCCGCAGCGCATTTAAGGTGCCCTTAAGCTGAGGGGCGCGGAGACCCTGCGCCGGCCTCTTGGGCTCCGGCTCAGCGGAACTTTGGATTCGATGCCTCAACACACCACGTTATCGTCTCCGAGCCGTCGCGGCCTCCTGTCGGCCGCCGCCCTCGGCGGGATGGGCCTGCTCGCCGGCCGAGCTCGCGCCGACACCTTTGATTTTCATATCCCGGGCGGCCCGAGCACCCGGCCCATGACTACGTTATATCCCGAGAAGGGGCGTATGATCGTCCAGCGCACCCGGCCGCCTTGGCTGGAGACGCCGTTCGAGGTCTTCGACACCGGCGTGTTCACCCCGAACGACCAGCACTTCGTCAGCTGGCATTGGGCCACCTTCCCGACTCGCATCGACACCGACAGCTTCGCCCTGAAGGTCCACGGCCTCGTCGAGCGGTCGCAGGCGCTGTCGCTGCGTGAGTTGATCCACGATCTGCCGCGCTTCGAGATCGCGGCGGTCAGCCAGTGCGCCGGCAATTCGCGTCTCTACGCGCAGCCCCGGGTCGCCGGTGCCCAATGGGCGAACGGCTCCATGAGCAACGCTCTCTATGCCGGTGTGCGCCTCAAGGATGTCCTTGATCGCGCCGGCGTGAAGGCCGGGGCCACCCATGTGCAGTTCGGCGGCCTCGATGAGCCGCAGCTGCCTGACGCACCGAAATTCGTGAAGGCTCTGGACATCGATCACGCCCGCGACGGCGAGGTCATGCTGGCCCTTGCGATGAACGGCCAACAACTGCCGATGCTCAACGGCTTTCCGCTCAAGCTCATCGTCCCCGGCTGGTCAGCCGTCTACTGGATCAAGATGCTCGACGACATCGAAGTGACAGACCACCCCGACCCGAGCGTCTGGACGACCCGGAGCTACCGGGTGCCGGATACGCCCCACTACACGGTCGAGCCCGGGCAGAAGGGCTTCGGCATGATCCCGATCACCCGGAACCTGCCCCGCGCATTCGTGACCAACCTCAAGCCGGGCGACATCGTCCCGGTCGGGGTGCCGCAACCGGTGCGCGGCATCGCCTTCGGGGGCGACCGCGGGGTCGCCGCGGTGGACCTGTCGCTCGATGGCGGCCGGACCTGGCAGCCCACGACCCTTGGCAAGGATGAGGGCACCTACAGCTTCCGGCAATGGCAGGCCACGATCAGCCTCCCCGCTCGCGGGGCGCACACCGTGATAGCCCGCTGCATCAACACCGACCGGGTGATGCAGCCGATGCGGCGCGTCTGGAACCCGGGGGGGTACATGTCCAACCAGGTCGAGACCCTCGACCTCGTGGCGGCCTGAGGGGTGAGCGCGACCATGTCCCGATCCCTCCGCACCACCCTGCTGGCCGCGCTCATTGCCGGCTTTCTTGCCGGCCCGGTGCCGGCCTTCGCCGCCGCGCCGCTGGAGCTTCGCCCGACGCCCGAAATCGACTTGCCCTTCGGCGACGATGTTGGTTTCCCCGCCGGGCCGGGCTCCGACGTCATCGCGTCGAACTGCACGGCTTGTCACTCCGCCGACCACACCCTGAACCAGCCCGCCCTCTCGCGGGAGGAGTGGCATGCGGTCGTCGACAAGATGATCACCGCCTACAAGGCTCCGATCACGCCGGAGGATGCGCGGGTGATCGTCGACTACCTCGCCCGGGTCAAAGGCGAGCCGTAGCGGGCGGAGCACGCCTGGCGAGCCCGGGGCCGAAGATCGCGCTCGCCTTGAGGCCGGGGCCGCCGTCCCGTCCGTCGAGGTGCAGGCGGGCGCCGGATTGCATCAGCGCCATGGTGACAATCGAGAGGCCGAGGCCGCTGCCGAGCTTCGCCCGCCGGCTGCCGCGCACGAAGCGCTGGATCACCAGGGCGCGCTCCGACTCGGCAATGCCGGGTCCCTCGTCGGTGATCGACAGGGTGGCGCTTCCATCCGCGCCGAGCGCGGCATCCCAGGTGATCGCCCCCTCCGGGGGGGTCATCGACAGGGCGTTCTCCATCAGGTTGCGCATGGCGAGGTCGAACAGGTCCTCGTCCATTTGGATCTCGAGCTCGATGAGGGCGGGTGCGAAGGCGACGCGCTCCGACGTCGGCACGCCGCCCATCCCTGCAAGCAGATCGCGCAGGCGCTCCTCCACGGGGATCCAGGCGATGGTGGCTGGGCGCCCGCCGCTGTCGAGGCGCGAAACCGTCAGGAGTTGCTCGACGAGGCGTGCCGATTGATCGACCGCGCGCAGGGTCTGGGCGAGGGCGGCATCCCGCATGGCGGCGCCGGGCGCCTTCATGGCCACTTGAACCTGCGTCTTCAGGCCGGCCAGCGGCGTCCGCAACTCGTGCGCCGCATAGGCCAGGAAGGTGCGCTCGTGTTCGCGCGCAGCCGCGACCTTACCGAACAGCCGGTTCAGCGCATCGACCAGCGGCCGGATCTCCGACGGCATTCGGCCGGTCTCGACCCGCTCCAGGTTGTCGGCATCCCGGGCGGCGAGGTCGCGGGTCGCGCGGTTCAACAGCCGCAGGCCCCGGCCGACGCTGAGCCAGATGAGCGGCGCCAGGATCGGCAGGACGCAACCGGCGGTGAGCAGCAGGCTTTCGACGAGGCCGTGCTCCAGTTGCCGCCGCTGCCCGAGATTGTCGCCCACGAGGATGCGGAAGCCCTTGGCGGGGTCGGACAGGGCGTAGACACGCCAAGCTTGACCCTCGACCACGCGGTTCGAGAACCCTTCGTGCTGGTCCGACAAGACCGGATCCGGCGACCCGTCCGAGGCGCCGATCAGGCGCCCGTCCAGGGACCAGATCTGGCAGCTGAGGTGACGGTCGTAACGCACCACCCGCGCAAGGGCGTCGCCGTCTTCGGCCACCTGCCGTGCGGCCCCCGCCCGCGCCGGCGTGAACAAGCTGTCGACCATGCGGGCCGCCTCCATGAGGCGGCGGTCGAGGATGCTCTCGAACTGGGCGCGGCTGTCGACATAGGTCCAGGCGATGGCGGCGAGCCAGACCAGCCCGGTTGCCGTGACCAGGGTGACGAACAGGCGCATGCGCAGGGAGTTCACGCACGCTCCTCCCGGATGCAGTAGCCGAGGCCGCGCACGGTCTCGACCGCGTCTCGTCCGATCTTGGCGCGCAGATTGTGGACATGAACTTCAAGCGCGTTGCTGCCGATCTCCTCGTTCCAGCCGTAGAGGCGGGCTTCCAGCTGGCTTCGGGACAACACACGGCCGGGCCGCTCGATCAGCGCCTCCAGCAAGGCGAACTCCCGGCGCGAAAGGTTAAGCGCGACGCCCGCCCGCGCGACCAACCGGCTGCTCAAGTCGATCGTGAGGTCGCGCCACGCGAAGGTTGCAGAGGCGCGTCCTGCCGCCCGCCGGATCATGACACGAAGCCGGGCTGAGAGCTCGCCCAGGTCGAACGGCTTGCCCATGTAGTCGTCCGCGCCGCGGTCGAGCCCGGCGATCCGGTCGGCGACGGCGTCGATCGCGGTGAGGACCATGATCGGTGTGGCGTCGTCCCGCGCGCGGATGTGGCTCAGCACGTCCAGTCCGGAGCCGTCGGGCAGCATCAAATCCAAGATCGCCGCGCTGTAATGCGTCGCATCGAAGATCGACATCGCGTCCCCGCATGTGGCAACGCAGTCCGCGGTCATGCCATGCAACGACAACCCTGAGACCAGGCCGTCCGAAAGCACGGGGTCGTCTTCGAGAACGAGGATGCGCACAGAACGTTCGCTTCAGGGTTGCGCATGTGCCGCGATCGCGCCGAAGTACCACGCTAGCGGCGGCTTGGGGCAACTTTGTGGGTTCAGTCCGCGGAATGCGGCTGTAGGCTGCGGTCATGCCTCCGCGGCGCGCTCAAGAACACGCTACGCCTTCGGCTCTCCCGCGATGAAAGAGCTGCTTCCGAATAGGTACATCTTGGACCGACGTTTCGTCGGACGGGCAACGAGGCGGCTGTCCGCTTCCGCGGTGTCGCCATGACCGGCTTCTACGACCGGAATGGGTCGCAAGCCGAACGGCGGCTCGGCGTGAGACACCGCCCGTCCGCCTCTGTGCCGAGAAGGAGCAGACGCGAACGTCAAAGTCGGGATTGAACGTGGGCCAGAGCGCCTCAGTCGTGAGGTTCTACCTCAGGCGGCTCTGACGGTCGCGAGGAAGCGATCGACTTCCGCCGCGAGGTGCTCGGACTGACGCGATAGCTCGGACGCCGCGCCCAGCACCTGGGTCGCCGCCGCGCCGGTCTCCTCGGCCGCGCCCGCCACGCCGGTGATGTTGCCGGTTACCTCCGCCGTGCCCACAGCCGCCTGGCTGACGTTGCGTACGATCTCCTGCGTCGCCGCGCCCTGCTGCTCCACGGCCGCCGCGATCGAGGTCGCCACGTCGCTGATCTGGCGGATGCGCCCGGTCATGCCGCCGATCGAGGCGACCGCGTGACCAGTCGAGGTCTGGATCTGCGCGATCTGGCCCGAGATCTCGCTCGTGGCCTTGGCCGTCTGCTCGGCCAGCGCCTTCACCTCCGCCGCGAC
>NZ_JAKSYR010000060.1:0-2351 GCF_022829705.1 Methylobacterium sp. E-025 | reverse complement strand
CAAAGGTCTCCTTCGCGGCAGGTTGGCGGAGGATGCTACGATCGGCGTGGGCGGGAGGCGGACAGTATGCGATGGACGTTCACGAACCGTCGCTCCTGCGCACGACCCAGGATGCGCAGGACGCTCGTCACCGTGCGGCGGCCCGGTGTCAGGATCGCACCGATCAGCAGCGGCTGAGCATGGCGACATGAGCGGCGGACGAACAATTGCGCGAACGCCAGAATGATCGCGGCGAAGCGGGCAGGCAGGGGCTGCATGGCGGGGTATCTTGGCCAGGACGCTACCAGCCTACCCGTCACGCCTGCTACGTCACCTCAGCTCACTCAATCCGCCGCCAATGGCCAAAGTCGAGCTTATCCTCCGGCGTATTCGAGTTGCGGTTCGAGCACCCGTGCGTCCTCGGAATGAATGGTGACGGGGATCATCTTCGCTGCAGGCGTCTTGCTGCCGATCGCGTAGTGCCAGATCGGCATCAGGACGTTGCACTCCGGGTAGTACCCGCCGATGCAACCGATCGGGATGTCGTAGGCTACGACGAGAAGGCCGGGCAGCCGGCGGTCGATCCCGTCGTCGGCAACCGTCTTAAGGGTCACCGCCTGTCCGACCTTGAGCCTAAGACGGTCGATGTCTGAGCGGTTCATCAGCACAACTTTGCGGGTGTTGTTGATGCCGCGGAAGCGGTCGTCGTAGCCGTAGACCGTCGTGTTGAACTGGTCGTTCGAGCGCAGGGTCATCAGGCGCAGGACGTCGTGCCCGACGGCCGGCATGTCCGCATCCTCATCCAGGGCCTTCGGGGTCACGATGGTGGCCCGACCGGTTTCCGTTCGCCATTCACGCCGCTTGGCCGGCAGGTCGCGCTGGAAGCCGCCTGGTTCCCACATGCGCCGCTCGTAATCCCAGAACGACTCGGGCAGCGTGTAAGCGATCTCCTTCCGGATCTCGGCGTAATCGCGCATGTAGTCCGTCCAGCGCACGCGTGGATTGGGAGCAAGCGTCCGCAGCGCAAGTTCGCAGATGAGCCGGTTCTCGCTGATCAAATGCGGCGAGGCCGGCTTCCGCAGGCCGCGGTTGCCGTGAACACAGGCCGAGGTGTCCTCCATCGATAGGACCTGTGGACCGGCCTCGGTCTCGTCGATCTCCAGGCGGCCGAGTACCGGCAGGATGTAGCTGACCGTACCCGGTAGCAGCGCGCTGCGGTTGAGCTTGGTGATAACGTTGACCGTCAGGCGCAGCCGACGCCAGGCGGGCTCCATCTGGCCGTGATCGGGGATCGCGCGGACGAAGTTGCCGCCGAGCATCACGAAGGCCCGGACCTCGTCCTTGAGGATCGCTTCGCAGGCCTCGACCGTATTGTAGCCGGCCTCGCGCGGCGGCTCGAAGCCGAACTGCTCACCCAGCCGATCCAGCGGGAACAACTCGGGCTTTTCGGTGATCCCGACCGTGCGCTGCCCCTGCACGTTGGAATGGCCACGCACCGGGCAGATACCAGCGCCACTGCGGCCCATGTTGCCGCGCATCAGGAGGAGGTTCACCAGCGTCTGCACGGTTTCGACGCCGGCCTGATGCTGAGTCAGGCCCATGCCGTAGACCGCGACAACGGCGTGGGCCCCCGCGTAGACGGTGGCGGTCGCCTCTAGGTCGGCTCGGTGCAGGCCCGAACGACGCTCCAGCTCGTCCCACTCTTGGACGCGCAGCCATGCCGCGAAGGTATCGAAGCCGTGGGTGTGCTCCGCTATGAACGCCTCGTCGAGGATCGCAGGGCCGCCCGCCTCCCGCGACGCGTCGTGAGCGGCTAGAACCGCCTTACAGATGCCGGCGAGCGCGGCGAGGTCGCCGCCTGCCTTGACCTGATGATATTGCGAGCTGATCCGGGTTTCCTGGCCCAGTAGCATCTCCGCGGTCGATTGAGGGTTCGTAAAGCGCTCCAGCCCGCGCTCACGAAGCGGATTGTAGGTGATGATCGGCACGCCGCGCCGGCTCGCCTCCTGCAGGGGATGCAGCATCCGCGGCGAGTTGCTGCCGGGGTTCTGGCCGAAGAACAGGATGCAATCGGACTTGGCGAAGTCGTCGAGTGAGATCGTCCCGATGCCCTGGCCGATGCTGATCGGTAGCGCCACCGAGGTCGTCTCGTGGCACATGTTGGACGAGTCCGGCAGGTTGTTGTTGCCGTAAAGCCGGGCGAAGAGCTGGTAGAGGTAGCTGCCTTCGTTCGAGAGGCGGCCAGAGCTGTAAAACACTGTTCCCTTGAGGTGGTCCTCCACGGCGCGCAACTCGCCCGCGATCTCGTCCAGGGCATGCCCCCACGACACGGGCACATATTTGTCTGAGTCCGCGTCGTAGCGCAGCGGGTG
>NZ_JAKSYR010000008.1:0-339 GCF_022829705.1 Methylobacterium sp. E-025 | reverse complement strand
TCGCTCGGTGCACCCATCATCGCGCGATAGGCTTTGTTGTGGCTTACCGCTCCCGGCAGACCCAGCATCTCCATGCGGAGATATTCCTGCTGAACTCCACGATCACGCCAATCCTTACCTTGGGAAGCGGCGTACTTCCGACGGAGAGGTAAACGCGGGTTGCCCCGCGCATCCGACCACTGCCCGGTGCCGTGCGTGTGACCGGAGTCGCCGGGGCTACTCGGAGCTAGCTTCAACCCCGACTCGCCCTCCATCATGACTATCGTCGCTTGGGCCTTCCCCTTCGGCCTGCCGAGGCCGCCTTCGCCGACGTGCCGCTGGAGCATCTCCATCCACGAC
>NZ_JAKSYR010000059.1:0-7942 GCF_022829705.1 Methylobacterium sp. E-025 | reverse complement strand
GCGGTAGTGCAACTTGAAGTTCGTGCGGTACTCCGACACGGTGGCGCCGAGATCGTCGGCATCGGCAACCCCATGCATCATCACGGCGGCGGCGTTCGCGTAGGAGATCGTCTGATCCGGCTCGATCAGGATCACACCTTCGGACAGGCCGGCCACGATCTGCCGCATCTGCATGTGGCCGGCCTCATCGATCATCGGCGTATCTCCTCACCGAACACCAACGTTCGAATACGCGAAAATACGTTATGCAAAAAGTCAGTGTCAGGAAAACAGTTCGATTCCTGACATAGCAGCGGATAAGACATATGTCTGAGTTCAGTGGTGACATCTTGCAGCCCACGCTCCAGGGCATGAAGACCATCGTGCGCCTCGACGAGCCGGTGACGCACGCGTCTGGTAGGTAGTCTCTAGGGAGAGACACTCCCGGGTCACCGATGCAGTTCCTACGGGTTGGAATGAGGAACCTGAGGGCCGGGTGGAATGGTTCCGGTTGTTGGTCGCACTCGCGGCCAGGGTATCAAGCGATGAGCCATGTTCCGGAATGGAAGAGACAATCAAAACCTTCACCGTGTGGCTCGCCGTCGGCACGGAGGCCGCAGCGGCCCTGATCATCGGGTTTGCGACGCTGGAGGCTACTGTCTTCGCCCTCCTACTGTTTTTGCCTGCTTCGTTGCGTCGTTCGGATGATGATGGACCGCAGGCAGCCAAGGAACAGGTGCGGCTGAGGCTCGGTCGCTGGCTTGCCGTGGCGCTGGAGTTCGAGCTTGGCGCCGACATCTTGCGCACGGCCGTAGCACCGACCTGGTCCGAGATCGGCCAACTCGCGGCCATCGCGGCGATCCGAACGCTGCTGAACTACTTCCTGCAGCAGGAAATCGACAAGGCCGAGGAGCGGTCGCACCAGGCGCCTGGATCAGGTTCGCTGATGGCCGATCAGCCAAGAGATCGCACGGAGACTTGAGCGGTGCCTCTCATCGACCAGTGGATACGTGCTCTTGCCGCGCTCATCGAATTTGGTGGTAGCCCTCTCGTCGTGTTCGGTTGCGTTCGCGGCGCACTGGAACTCGTGCGAGCGCGCGGTAGCCATCATGGTATCGTTGCGGCGCGCCTCGCCGTCGCCGATGGCGTCGTGGCTGCGCTTGGATTCAAGACAGCGGCAACGCTGTTGAAGACCATCGAACTCCGTAGCTGGAACGCCATCCTAATCTTCGTGGCGGTTTTTGCCATTCGCACAATCGTCAAGCAGGCGCTTGCCTATGAAGAGACGTCACTTAATCGTCCCTCGCAAACCACAAAGTAATTTATGGCGGTGTGTTATGTCGATTAAAATTACTCAATCTATTCCGCATAAGTTTTATTGATAAAATTAGGGGCTTAGCGGCCATCCATTTCATAAGCCACTGTTCTCAATCGCAACTTGCGTCCAAGTTTCCACACTGATGCACATTGACCGTTTCACCGCTTGTTGTGATGTAGAAGAGATGAGCGTTAGCTATGTTATGCTGCAAGAATCTCCGATTGAACACGATTTGAGAAATACCAGGGTTGGAACGCCTTAGCCGTCATGGGTCGTCCAAAGAAATAGCCTTGGCTCTCGTCGCAGCCCATGCCGAGGATCAGACCGGCTATTTCCTGCGTTTCGATGCCTTCCGCCACAACGCGGTAGCCGAGATCATGGGTCAGCGTGATCATCGTCGCCACGAGGCTACGCTGCCGAGCATCCTCTGCGCAGCCAGTGATGAAGGAGCGGTCAATCTTGACCACGTCGAACGGAAGCGCCTGGAGGTAGGAGAGGGAGCTGTAACCCGTCCCGAAGTCGTCGATGGCAAGGCGAATGCCAGCGGAGGAGAGCCGTTGAAGCTGCTCCAGAGCATGGCCAGCATCTTCCATCACCGCACTTTCCGTTACCTCAAGCTCGAGACGGTGCGGCGGGATACCGTGTCGAACCAGAAGGCCCATGACGCGCTCGACGAAGTTCGGCTCACTCAGGTTACCAGCCGAAATGTTCACCGAGAGAACGAGATCCATGCCCTCGGTCAGCCAGGTTGCAAGCTGAGTCAGAGCGGTGTTGAGCACCCAGGTCGTCGTGGGCTTGACAAGCGTCATACGTTCGATGAGCGGGATAAACTCGCTCGGGGAGACGCTTCCCAGCTCGGGATGGGTCCAGCGCAGGAGTGCCTCGGCACCCAGGCAAAGCCCCGTGTCTAGGGCGACACGGGGCTGGAAAACCAGATGCAGCTGAGACGACTCCTCGAGAGCTTGGCCGAACCCGTTCAGTAGTTCGAAGCGCCGCCGATGCAGCGCATCCTGCTCGCAAGAGTAGAGGCTGACTCTGGTGTCCGTCAGGCGGGCGTCATCGGCCGCACAATGCGCACAACGTAAGACGTCACTTGGATCGGTCTGACCGAGCTCGAAGGGGGCAACGCCGATCGCAACCGTTGTGACGAAGCGCGAGCTGGCGTTCTCGCGGATCGCGCCGAGCATCGCCGCGAGCAGGCTGATGTAGGCGTCCTCGACGACATCCCGCGGGGCCAGAAACGCGATCTGGCTCGTGCCGATCATGTAGGCCGTACGTGTTGGTCCGAGGGCTGAGCGCAGCACCTGCGCCGCCTCCTGGACGAGTTCGTCGAGGAAGCTCGCGCCTATCACACGTGCGGCGTGGCTGAGCTCATCCGGGGATGCCAGATCCACGAACACGACTAAGCGCCGCGAGCCCCGTGGGTCCGTCAGGACGAGATCGTTCAGGTCCTCGACGAACTGGGTTCGGTTTGGAAAGCCGCTGAGAGGATCAATGCGGCCATAGGCGTGCTGCAGCTCAACCTGCGCCATCACCATGGCAGCCATGTCGCGCAACATCGCCGTCTCCGCAGCCGAGAAATCTCGCGGCTCGGAGCCCGCGACGCAGAGGGCACCGATGGCTAAGCCATTCTGCGTTAGAAGTGGGACTCCTGCGTAGAAGCGGGCGCCTGCCTGCGCCAAGGGCGTATCGCGGTACACAGGGTCCTGCGCGATATCGTGTAGGACGAGAATGTCGCGGGTATCAGTGACTTCCGCACAGGGCGCTCCCTCACGCGGCATTGAAGCCACGTCGATACCGACGCGAGACTTGAACCACTGCCGATCGCGATCGGTCAACGAGACGGCTGCGCTCGGGAGGCCGAAAAGCTGACTCGCCATCCGGGTGATACGATCAAAGCTCTCGCTTGCTGGCGTATCGAGCAGACACAGCTCTTGCAAAGCGGCGAGCCGCACAACTTCAGATTGAACGCCCGCCATCAGCTAACTCATGTTAGTACAGCGACCATGATGATGGGTAAAAACGAACAGAAATATAATCCCCCACTCTGATTCCGATATATCGGTTGTCCTGCGTAGCTCTGACACACCAAACGACGATCCGCGTTAACGATTGCCATAAAACGGTCGTTTTCTCGGCGCAGAAAATCCAAACGCGTTTGAGCTCGACATGCATTTCGTGAGAGCGTTCCAGCCCGGCGACGTTGCGGGCTCACCTAAGCTGCTAGTGCTCTAAGGGGGATCGTTCGGGCTATTGAACGTGCAGGGTGAGCTTCATCTTTGGATGGATGCCGCACTGAATGATGAAGTTGCCCGGCTCTTCGAGCGTGAGCGTGGCCCGCTTGCCGGGCTCTTGATCCCCAGCATCGAATGCGAACCGATCGGCCTCGATGAAGGCGTGATGGATCGTGCTGTCGTCACCATTGACGAGGGTGATGGTGTCACCTCGACGCAGGAACAGATCGGTAGGATCATAGTGACGGCCCTTCTGAAGCACACTCCTGGCGGTACTGGACAGTTCTGCGTGAGCCGCTCCGACCGCGGCGAGCGCGGTGGTCAAGGCGAGGACGGACATAGCGGTTCTGTAAGCGTGCATATCTCGCCACGTACTGCGGCAGGACGCATGCACGCAAGATGGTAAGAGAGCAGCCGTAGAATGCATGAAATCCAAATTATCTCCGCTGCAGCAGGTCTCGTTTGAGCAAAGCGTTAAGCAGGCGTCCTTATGAACGGGCGCGCAATCATCAGCGCTTGGTGAGAAGACTCTGTGCCCTTATTCAATGCCGATCTGCGCTCGCTCATGGCGGCAATCGACAGGTCCAGGGCTCGGATCGAATTCGCCCCCGACGGTACGGTTCTAGCCGCCAACGTGCTGTTCCTCGACCTGATGGGGTACGCCCTCGCCGAGGTGAAGGGACAACATCATACGCTTTTTGTCTCCCCTGGTGAGAGCGATGGCGACGCTTACCGCGTGTTTTGGGAGGGGCTGCGCCGTGGTGAAGCGCAGACCTGCGAGTTCAAGCGCATCGCCAAGGGTGGTCGCCAGGTCTGGATCCAAGCGACCTACAATCCTGTGCTGGATCGCGCGGGACGTGTCACCCGGATCGTCAAGTTCGCGACCGACATCACTGCGCAGGTGCTTCGTAACATCGACCACGATGGCCAGCTCGATGCTCTGCACCGCTCCCAAGCCGTGATCGAGTTCGCCCTCGACGGCACGATCCTGACTGCCAACCAGAACTTTCTTGATGCGGTGGGCTACAGCCTCGACGAAATTCAGGGCCGCCTCCACGGGCTGTTCGTGGATCCCTCCGAGCGAGAGGGCGGGGCCTACCGTGAATTCTGGGCGAAGCTCGCCCGCGGTGAGTTCGCAGCCGGTGAGTTCCGGCGAATCGCCAAGGGCGGCCGCGAGATCTGGATCCAGGCCACGTACAATCCGATCTGTAATCGAGACGGCAAGCCAATCAAGGTGGTGAAGTTCGCTACCGACATCACTGCGCAGAAGTTGCAGACAACTGATGCGGCGGGTCAGCTGGCGGCGGTCAACCGGTCCCAGGCGGTGATCGAATTCGCCCCCGATGGTACGGTGCTGGATGCCAACGCAAACTTCCTCGCGACGGTCGGTTATCGGATCGAGGAGATCCGTGGGCAGCACCACGCCATGTTCGTCGAACCCGGCTACGCGCAGACTCCGGAATATTCAGCCTTCTGGGATCGCCTGCGCGGCGGCGACTTCTCCTCCGGCATGTTCCAGCGCTTCGGCAATGGCGGCCGCCCAGTGTGGATCCAGGCAAGCTACAACCCGATCTTCGACCCCAACGGCCAGCTGACCAAGGTCGTTAAGTACGCCACTGACGTCACAGCTAACATGGCAGCGCGTTCCGTCGCGGTGCAGGCGGCCGAGCGAACCCTCGACAACGTGCAGGTAGTGACTGACGCCGCTGAGACCATGAACGCCGCCGCGCAAGAGATCTCGCGCAGCATGACGCAGTCCAAGACGGCTGTAGATGACATCCACGGGCGAACTGGTGAAGCGGACGCTGCGACTGAGCGGTTGCGTGCGGCGGCGAGCGCGATGGGTGGCGTCGCCGCCGTGATCGCGGGTATCGCCCAACAGATCAACCTACTGGCACTGAATGCCACCATCGAGGCAGCGCGAGCGGGAGCTGCCGGACGCGGCTTCGCAGTTGTGGCGGCCGAGGTGAAGGATCTAGCCGGTCAGGCCGCTGCGGCCACGAACCGGATCAGCGGCGAGGTCACCGGCATGCAAACCGTGTCGGCGGAGGTCGCGACGACGCTGGCATCGATCACCGCGGCGATTGGAACGATCAGCGCGCATGTCGACGGCGTGAGCGCATCGATGGACGAGCAGACCCGGGCAACCGGGGAGATCCTCGCTAGCATGCGGCATGCGGCCGAAGGCGTATCGAGCATCAGTACGAGCCTGGATAACTGGACGGTGGGGATGGAAGAGCGGCGCAACGAGCGTCGGACCCGTGTCCTGCTACCAGCCAGCATCCATGTGCCTGGCAGCTGTATCGCCTGCTCGATTCGCGATCTGTCTGACGGTGGTGCGCGATTGCATATTCGGATGCACGCGCAAGTCCCCGAGCGGTTTGAGCTGACTGTTGATAGCGACGGACGTAAGTTCAGCTGCGAAGTTCGACAGCGCTCTGGCGCCAGCGTGAACGTACAATTTCTGCAGACCGTAGAAACTAGGATCTCACGTGTGGCTTTGTAAGGGTGTCGCATGATCGAGTTCGGCGGGAAGCCTGCTACCGCCGTTGCCCTACGCGACCTCACCCACCGCAGGCACGACGATGCGCGTATCTGCCACCTCGCCTTGCACGACGCCCTGGCAGCACCCAGAGCGTGGCTTCATCTCCCTGGGGAGTTCATCCCGGTGGCGGAACAGGCCAACCTTATCGAGCAGATCGGGAGTGGGTGATCGACACTGCCTGCGCGGCGGCGGTGGCTTGGGCGCAGCCGTGGCCCGTCTCGGGCAACGTCTCGCCGACCCAGTTCCGACAATCCGACGTGCCGGCGATCGTCGCGGCGGCGCTAGCGCGGCACGGGCTCGACCCGGCGCGACTGGTGGTCGAGATCACCGTGGGCGTGTTCATCCAGGATGCAGCGAAGACCGTGCAGGTCCTGACCGACCTGCGCGGGCTCGGCGTCCGCTTGGCCCTCGACGATTTCGGGACCGGTTATTCCTCGTTGACCTACCTGCAGCAGTTCCGGCTGAACAAAATCAAGGTCGATCAGTCGTTCGTGCGCCGCCTCGGGCAGAACATGGACACACTTGCGATCGTGCGGGCGATCGTCAACCTCGGGCACAATCTCGACCTGCAGGTCACGGTCGAGGGGGTCGAGACGATCGAGCAGCTGGCGATCCTGCGCGAGCTGCGCTGCGAACAGATGCAAGGCTACCTGTTCGCGCGTCCAACCCCGGTGCTGGCGACGACCGAGCTGGATCGGGCACGGCTTCGGGCGCTGTTTGCTGCCCCGTCGATCAAGGCGCACGCTTGAGACTGCGACGAGCCCCCGAGGCACATCGCCATGACCGATCCGGAGCCCATCTCAGCGTAACGCCCTCTCGGCCTCAACCGGACGTGGAGGATGCTGCGACGCCGCTGGGTGCAGCCTCAGCGCTGTGTCGGACAGGAGTAATCCGGGCCATCGACCGCACGAGCTGGATGCTGCGTTGACGGGTCACCCTGTCGCCGATCGCAAGGTAGGCTTGCACCAGTGCCATCACGGCCAATGCTTCCTCCCCGTAGGCATCCGCCGGGCCACGCAAGCGATACGGGGTGTGGAGCTCGGTGATCGGCACGCCGAGTTGATCGGCGATACGCGCGAGCAGACTTGACTGGTCCGTTATGTCTTGACGGTGATCATCTGCCATCGGGCGAGCCTAAAGCGACCTAGAAGTTGCATGGTTTACCCATAAAACACAACCTATAAGGGAAGTCACCTTGCTTTAGGGTTGTCTCCTTCTCATCGTGCGCGTGATGCTTCGAGGCCACACCGATCCGGTGTCCGTAGGTGAGACGGAGCCATTTCTGACTAGGTTTGAGTGGCGCCTCAGTGCGAAGGAAAGCCTTATCGTGATCGGACAGCGATTGAAGCCGTCTGGGACGTCGAGCCGAAGGAGAGCCACCGGTACTCGCTCGGGGACAACCCATAGTGGTCACGGAAGCGGCGACTGAAGTGCGATTGGGTGGCAAAGCCGCAGCCGTACGCTAGGTCGTGAACTCATAACGTCTGGCACGGTTGGGCCGTGGCATCGTTGGTTCTCCGAATGGAGGACCGAGGATGGCGCGGTTTGACCTGACGGATGAAGAGTGGGCGGTGATCGAGCCGGTCCTGCCGACGGACGTGCGCGGCAAGGATCGGGTGGACGACCGACGGGTGCTGAACGGGATCTTCTGGCGGCTGCGCACGTCCGTCGGCAGGACCGGCTCGATCACCGCCCACTCTTCATCCGTCAGGTCAAACCGCGCCATCCTCGGTCCTCCATTCGGAGATCCAACGATGCCACGGCCAAACCGTGCCAGACGTTATGAGTTCACGACCTAGCCCACGCATCCGTGAAGCACCCACGGACATCATACTCACGTCGACATGGGTGAGGACCATCGACAAC
>NZ_JAKSYR010000020.1:0-7232 GCF_022829705.1 Methylobacterium sp. E-025 | reverse complement strand
CCTAGGGATCCCAGAACGCCTGCCTGCCAGCCGAGGACCCGCGCAAGGCCGGGCAGCGCCAGATGGCTGACGGCTGCGAAGCCGCACTTGGGGGGATCATCGGCCTGGTGTCATCATCGGCGACCGAGCTGCAGGCCACGGCCCAGGCCATGACCGCGACGGCGCCGGAAACAGCGAGCCAATCCACGACCGTGGCCGCCGCCGCCGAGGATGGCGCCCCCAACGTCAACACGGTCGCCGCGACGGCCGAGGAGCTTGGCTCATCGGTGCAGGAGATCAGTCGCCAGGTCGATGGCTCTGCTGCCCTCGCACAGCAGGCTGTCACCGAGGCCGATCAAACCGGAACGCTGGTGCAGGAATTGAGCACGGCGGTCTCGCGCATCGGCGACGTGGTCGGCATAATCTCCACCATCGCCGGACAAACCAACCTTCTGGCGCTGAATGCCACCATCGAGGCAGCCCGTGCCGGTGAAGCGGGACGAGGCTTCGCCGTGGTCGCTGCCGAGGTCAAAGAGCTGGCTTCGCAGACGGCGCGGGCGACCCACGAGATTTCGGGACAGATCGCACGCATCCAGGCGTCCACCGGTCAAGCCGTGACGGCGATCGGTGGCATCGCCGCGCGGATCCAGGAGATCAGCAGCGTGGCAACGTCCATCGCGGCGGCGGTTGAGGAGCAGGGCGCGGCAACGCAGGAGATCGTGCGCAACGTCAGCCAGGCAGCGATGGGTACAGGCGAGGTCACGAGCAACATCGCCGGCGTGGCCGGTGCGGCCGAAGAGACGGGCGCTGCGGCGAGCCAAGTGCTCGGCGCGGCCTCGGAGCTGTCGCGTCAGTCGGAGACCCTTGCAGCTGAAGTCGGACGCTTCCTCGCCACCGTTCGAGCAGCTTGATAGGATCAATGTGTAACCGCCTCGGTAGGCCTTAGGGCCTATCGAGGTTTACGATGCCGATCCGGCCCGAGCGCCGCTCGTCAGAAGCTAGGCCTGACCGTCCTCGGCCGCCTTGTCCGGATCATTCGGCTTCTTTTGAGCCTCGACCACCGGGTCTTTGTTCTCAGGCTCACCGCCGGTGGTTGGATCTGGGACGTTCACGCCCGTGATTGGCACGGTGGGTGGAATGGTAGGCTCGTGATCGCTTCCAGCCATGACCTGATGCTCCCTTCCCGAAGGCACCGTTCAGACGGCGCTTGGAATGCGGCGGAGCTGTGAAGGTGTACTCCAGCGCATAAAATGGTTGCTGAGCAGCTTTAAGCTGTCTCGGCGGCCTTCTTCCGGCCCTTGGCCTGCCCGAAGCGGGTCTTGAGCGCCTCGGAGATCGTCTCTCCCGTATCAGCAGCCTTCGAGGCCGCCTTGCGTCGCTGCTGGCCGAGGCCGAGTGAACGCGCCAGTTCGGAGCGCTGCGCGGAGTAGTTCGCCGTCGTCATCGGATAATCGGCTGGCAGACCCCATTTTGCGCGGTAGGCTTCGGGGGTTAGGCCCCGCAGCGTTAGGTGACGGCGCAGCGTCTTATAGGATTTACCGTCCTCGAAGCTGATCAGCGCATCCGGCGTGACCGACTTGCGGACTTGTGCCGGCGTCGGCTTCTCAACTTCGGGCGATACAGGTGGCACCTGCCTGCCGAGGCTGGTAAGGGAAGCATAAACGCTAACGATCAAGTTCGGCAGCTCGCCAACTTGAACGTGGTTGTTCGAGATATAAGCCGAGACGATGTCCGCAGCCATTGCCGTAAAGTTGAACTCTACAACTGCTTCTATTTCATCTGACATGAATTATCCTGCTTCGAAAAACCGCTTTGAGCCAGACTAATCGGAATATGACCGGACAACAAGCCAAGGCGGCGTGACAGGATCATCGACACAAGCCAACATTTGCAGAGCAGCATTTTGTTAAGGATAGTGGGTTAGGAGTTTTTAACGTTTTTGGGAATCGAGCGATGCGAGTTCTGCTGATCGAGGATGATGCGTCGGTAGCGCAGAGCATCGAGCTGATGCTCAAGACGGCAGGGTTCAATCCTTTCGTCACCGATCTCGGTGAGGAGGGGATCGATCTCGGTAAGCTCTACGATTACGACATCATCCTGCTCGACCTGAACCTGCCTGACATGTCGGGCTACGAGGTGCTTCGCCGCCTTCGCCTCGCGAAGGTGAAGACGCCGATCCTAATCCTGTCGGGCATGGCCAGCATTGAGGACAAGGTGAAAGGCCTTGGCTTCGGTGCTGACGACTACCTCACCAAGCCGTTCCACAAAGACGAGCTCGTAGCGCGCATCCAGGCGATCGTCCGCCGGTCGCAGGGGCACATAGACGCTGTGGTGACTGTAGGCGACCTTGCGGTAAACCTCGACCGGAAAACCGTCGAGATTGCTGGACGCCTTGTTGCCTTGACGACCCGCGAGTACCAGATGCTCGAACTTCTTACTTTGCGTAAGGGGACGGCGATCACCAAGGCGATGTTCCTCAACCATCTTTACGGCGGCATGGACGAGCCGGAGGTGAAGATCATCGATGTCTTCATCTGCAAAATGCGAAAGAAGCTCGCCAACGCTAGCCAGGGCAAAAACTATATCGAGACCGTTTGGGGCCGCGGCTACGTAATTCGTGACGGTGTGCCCGAGACGCGGGCCATGGCGACCTGAGCCATCTGCCGGCAAGCCGCGTCCGTACTCCGTATCGCACCGCGCAGCTCCCTCATCCGCCGTCAGTTCCAGGTTGACGACGCAATCTAACTTCCGTCTGAAGCATCGACCTCGACAGTAGGGGACGCTGTTTTAAGCGCCGAGCGATGGGCGACCTGTCCGCGGTCCCTACGCCTGACCGATCGCCGAATGATGCCGCTTAGCTATGCTGCCGCCGCCTGCGTGCCCGTGATATAGGCCCGCGCGTCTCCGGGCAGCAGCGGGCGACTGAACAGGAAGCCCTGCACCTGCGTACAGCCCTCTTGCCGTACCAGCTTTAGCTGGTCGACCGTCTCAACGCCCTCAGCCACGATGCCCATTCCCAGCCGTTCGCCGATGCCGACCACAGCCCTCACAATCGCAGCGGCATCAGGATCGGCAATGTCTCGGATAAAGGACCGGTCAATTTTGATCTTGTCGAAGGGAAAGCGGCGTAGGTAGCTCAACGAGGAGTAGCCTGTGCCGCAATCGTCTAGTGCGATGACTACGCCAAGTGCCCGGAGCCGGTGCAGGCACGCCAGCACGCCGTCCGCGTCCTGCATCAGCACGCTTTCGGTCACTTCAAGCTTCAGTCGGTGCGCGGGTAGCCCTGTAGTAGCCAATGCGGAGAGCACCGCTTCCTCAAGACCGCGGCGGAATTGTACCGCTGAGACATTGACTCCAATTCTTATAGGCTTGGGCCACGTCAACGCCTCACGGCAAGCCTCCTGCAGCGCCCAGGCACCAAGCGGAACGATCAGTCCGGTTTCCTCTGCGAGCGGAATGAACTCGCTTGGCGAGATCGTACCCTGCAGCGGATGCTGCCAGCGCATCAGTGCTTCGAAGCTTACCACAGCGCCAGTCGTAGCTTCGACGATTGGCTGGTAGACAAGATGGAACTCGCCGCGCCGGATCGCCTCTTTCATGTCGAGCCCAAGCTGACTGCGCGTCGCAATGCGGTTGCCCACATTAGGGCAGAACTCTCGATAGGTGTTTCGACCTGCTGCCTTGGCCTCATACAAAGCAATCTCAGCGCGTTTAAACAAATCGTCCGTACTGTAATCATTCTCGTCAGCGACTGCGAGTCCAATACTTACGCCGACCTCAATCGTTTGCTCATCAAGACAGACCGGTTTGCCGACGGCTTCAATCAAACGCTCGGCAAGACAAGCCGCCGCACCAGGCTCGTCGAGGTAATCGAGCACGATTGCGAACTCGTCGCCACCAATGCGGGCGACCGTGTCGTAGGGGCGGAGCACCGCTTGCATCCGCTCAGCCACGACACGCAGCAGGGCATCGCCGACAGGGTGGCCCAGACTGTCGTTGACAGCTTTAAACCGGTCGAGGTCGCACATCAGCACGGCGAAGGGGCTGTGCGTACGTGTGGTTCGAGCAATGGCTTGGCTAAGACGGTCGTGAAGCAGAGCCCGGTTGGGCAGGCCGGTCAAGGTGTCGTGCAGCGCCATGTGAGCAATCCGTGCTTCGTTGCGGCGGCGCTCGGTAAAATCCTCAAAGGTTGCTACCCAACCCCCACCGGTCATGGATCGGAAAGAGGCTGCGATGATGCGTCCATCGGCGAGTTCTCGGTAACTTGGAACTGGATGCTCGTCTTGGAGAGCAAGAGTTGTTTTTTCGCATAGCTGGTCGATAGTAATCTCGCCTCGGTAGCAGCCAGCTTGAAATAGCTTCTTGACGATTTCTCGGTGCGTTAATCCAGTTATTATATCACTGGCATCGAGGCCAAATATATCGCAATAACGTCGGTTTACCATAACAAGCTGCGAAGCTGCATCGAACATGCATAGACCCTGGGTCATGTTCTCGAGCGCAGCATCGCAGCGCCGGATCTGTTCCGCCAGAGCTTCCTGCGTTTTATGCTCAGCAGTTACATCGCGACCCACACCACGGTAGCCGATGAAGCATCCGTCTTGCGAGAAGATCGGACGTCCGCTGACACTTAGCCATCGTGTTACCCCGTCAGGGTGGCCATAAGGGTAGGCGAAGTCGCGGAACGGCCTGTGAGCCTGCAGATCGTCGGCATAGGGCTGCCAGAAGGCCTTGTCGTCGGCATTTTCGGCAATCGCCTTACGACTGAGACCAATCAGTTCAGCGACCTCTCTTCCGAGGAAGCGTTTGGTACTTTCAGAAAAATAGCTGAAGCTTAGAGCGGCATCTGTTTCCCAGAACCAATCCGAACCGATCTCAGCAAAATCTTCAAGCGGACTCATTAGCATAAAGGCACTCAGTGGCAGCCATGATGATAGTTTCTAAATGTTAATATTTTATCAAATATAAATGCTATATATTTAGGCATGAAAGGTGAGCTTGGGTCGACAGAGGGCTACAACAAGAATATTGGAGTAGTTAGAGATGAATTGTCTGTGCACACAGCGCCACCCACACCCATCCTTGGCAAAGGACAGCTGCTTTAGATCGGACAGATTTGGGTGCAACCAATCAACAAAGTCAATGAGCGGCGTCTCTAAGACTGCAATTGAAGCTGTTTAGCTACCTGATGATTGGGGCGTTCGCGGGCGGTCTTGTCGCAACCGTTGTGGGTACGGCGAGCGTTGTCGTCGGCTTCTGATCGCAAGAATGGCGATACAAGTCTGAGGTGTGAGAGGCGGGGTGAGAACCCTGCCGTTTCTACGCGTTGGGCCCGCTCAGAATACAGCTCGTTAGTCTTTCATGCGACGAGAACCATCACGGCTCGGCACCGAGCGACCGCAGCACTTTGGGTATCGCGCTCCACGACGGCGATTTTCACGTCGATTGAGGCGGTGTTGTCGCCCTTTGCACGCCACCACGGGCCTTTGGTTGCGATCGCCGCCTCGTTCGGGGTTCCCGGAGTGGGATCATCAGCGCTCGACCGCGAACGTCCATTGCGGGCCGCGTGCCGTATCGTCGTTGCTGCGTTCTCCCAATTGCGCCACGCCCCAGGGCAGACGATAGCGCCCTGTTGCCTGCGGCGGCGACCAGACGTTCACATCGGTCCGTACTGGTTCCTCTGCGGCGGCCGTCTCTGACCCTGCCGAGGAGACCTTCGGCGGAACCGGGGACGTCCGTCGCAAGGCGAGGGTAGTCGGGCGCCGCGGGGGAAGAGGCACAAGACCAGGAACAGCTGGAAGGACGGTCCCGGACGCGGAGACGGTCGAAGGCGCGGTCTGAGACGAGTCCAGAAGCGGTGTAAGGGGCTGATCCGGCACGTCAACGGGCGACACCCTCGTGGGCGGGGTGGTCCAACCCTCGTTCGAACGGCTCGAATTTACCGCCCCTTGGAGGGAAACAATAGCCTGTGCCGCTTCCTGCAGACCGGCAGGGCTTCCCCCTGGAGCCGGCATCGCATCAGTTGGAGCTGCAGCGATCCGCGGGTGGACCGTGCGATCGAGGCCAGGTTGCAGCGCCCATGCACCGAGAATGACAAGGCCAGCCGACAAAATGGCTGCGAGGCCCCGTCCCGCGGTGATCCGCCCGCGGCCAACGGCGCTTGCAGCTACGACGTCAGACACGCCGGCGACTGGGGTTACTCCCAGGGTCTCAAGTTGTGCATCCGTCGATGCCGCTGCCGTTTCGGAGTCCGAAATCCCGCCGGCCGGATCAGTCGAACAGGCGACCGGCTCATGGTCTGCGACCGCCGGCTCATCAGGATCTACCGCGGCAGAAGCCGGCGTGACTGCGACGATGTCGGGTGCGGCATCGACTGGCAAGTCCGAAGCGGGCTGGGCGGGGAGACAGTCGCGGGCCTCCAGAGCAGACGAGGGCAACGATAGCACCACACGGGCCTTTCCCGCGGCCTTGGAGGACGGGCGTGACCCAGACGTTCGACGCGATCGGGCCGGGGGCTTGCGGCCCTTGCGCTTCGCGCGTGCACGCGTCGGCAATGCGACACCGGGCACGAGAGGCCCCGCTCCGGTCAGTCCATTCTGCATGCTCAAAGACTCACCCGCCTCGTGCGTGGCCGAACGTCACGCAGGATCTCGGATCACCCGACGACAATTACGATCCCGCCGAGACCCCGGAAAACCTGCTAGTCGCGGACAAGATGGGCGATAAATAGGCGGTTTTTACGGCATCTTCAGATTTCAGGTAATCGGACCAACGTGGTGAAAAATCGATCCTGTCGAATGACTAAGCGAACAACCCGTCCAGGGGTGCAAAAGGTGAAACAGCTATCACGACGCCTCGGCAGCTCGGCCTTGAACGGTGCATGGCAGCGGCGGTGAGGTGCATCGGCACGGAACTGGGGAAAACCCCGATCGACCTCTGGTCGGGATGGGGATCGAGCCTCAGTTTACGTGGTCCGACGCCCCCGCCTTCCCCCCGCAGCGTCCTGATTTGGGGAGGCTAGGGAGGCAAGCAGTCCAAGCAATGGCTTTGCCTCCCGGCGATCGGGGCGTGCAGCATCAATGACTTAGCTTTGATTTGGGACGCTAGGGGGCCTAGGTCGCGGACTCATAAAGTTCGCAGCCAGACCCGGACGGCAGCGAGTTTGACGCTGGCGAGGAAGTTGTCGGGATCCTTGTCGTAGCGGGTGGCGACGGCGCGGAAGTGCTTGATCTTGCTGAAGAAGCGCTCGACCA
>NZ_JAKSYR010000018.1:0-38513 GCF_022829705.1 Methylobacterium sp. E-025 | reverse complement strand
GCCGCGCTCGACCCCGCCGCCCGCCGGGCCGCCGGCGTCGTTCCCGCGCATCGCGCCGCCGGCACCACCGCCCGCACCGCCGCCAGGGCCTGCACCGCCGCGCATGCCACCGCCGGCGCCGCCGCCAGCACCGCCCGCCGGTCCGCCGGCGCCGCCGCCCGGTCCGCCGCCGCCGCCCGGCCCGCCGGCACCGCCGCCGGGGCCGCCCTGGCCGAAGGCCGTGGCCGTGCCCAGCACCAGCACGGCGGCCGTCACCGTTCCGCGAAAGATCTTGTTCATGGCGCTCGATCCCGTCCCGTTATTGTTGAAAGGCCACGTCCGTCGCCGACCGACGAAGTCACCGCCCCGAAACGGTACAGTCCCGAAAAGCGTTCCGTCGGCGCGTGCCTCTCGGAGACGACGTGACACGGGCGGTGGGCATCCTCGTTCGCGCGCCCACGCGGCCTAGGCGGTCCCGGTCCCCGCCTGTAACGTCGCCCGTATCAAGAATGCGCCGTCCGAACGACGGAGACAGGGAGCCAGCATGTCCGACTCGATCGGGATCGCGCCAACCGCCGAAGACGTGGCGGCCGACCGCAGCCGCCGCATCCGGGCGATCGTCGCCTCGTCGTCCGGCAACCTGGTCGAGTGGTACGATTTCTACTGCTACGCCTTCTTCGCGATCTACTTCGCGTCGTCGTTCTTCCCGAAGGGCGATTCCACCAGCCAGCTTCTCCAGACCGCAGGCATCTTCGCCGTGGGCTTCTTCATGCGGCCGATCGGCGGCTGGCTGTTCGGGCGCATCGCTGACCGCGTCGGGCGGCGGACCTCGATGGTCATCTCGGTCCTGATGATGTGCATCGGCTCGCTGTTCATCGGCCTGCTGCCCACCTACGAGACCGTGGGCGCCGCAGCCCCCGTGCTGCTGCTGCTGGCGCGCATGCTCCAGGGCCTCTCGGTCGGCGGCGAGTACGGCACCAGCGCCACCTACATGAGCGAGGTCGCGCTGAAGGGTCAGCGCGGATTCTTCGCATCGTTCCAGTACGTGACGTTGATCGGCGGCCAGCTCCTGGCCTCGCTGGTGCTGATCGTGCTGCAGTTTGCGCTCACCGAGGCGCAGCTGCACAGCTTCGGCTGGCGGATCCCGTTCTTCCTCGGGGCGGTGGCCGCCATCGTCGCCCTCTACCTACGGCGCTCGCTCGCCGAGACTGC
The DNA here is from genome assembly GCF_022829705.1 of Methylobacterium sp. E-025. Classification (NCBI taxonomy): domain Bacteria; kingdom Pseudomonadati; phylum Pseudomonadota; class Alphaproteobacteria; order Hyphomicrobiales; family Methylobacteriaceae; genus Methylobacterium; species Methylobacterium sp. E-025. Next base: position 37,322 of record NZ_JAKSYR010000018.1, on the reverse strand, counting down.
GGGCTCCGACAAGGAGAACGCCGGCACCTTCTCCGAGCTCGCCAAGCATTGGCGCGCGTTCTGCGTGGTCCTGGCCTACACCGCCGGCGGCTCGCTGGTGTTCTACACTTTCACCACGTACATGCAGAAGTATCTCGTCAACACCGCGCATTTCGACAAGGGCACGGCCTCGCGCACGATGACCGCGGTGCTGCTGGTCTACATGATGGTCCAGCCGCTGTTCGGCGCGCTGTCGGACCGGATCGGGCGCAAGGCCAACATGCTGCTCTACAGCGGCCTCGGCACGCTGATGGTGGTGCCGCTGATGACCGCGATCGGCGCGACGCAGGACCCCTACGTCGCCTTCGGCCTGATCACGCTGGGGCTGCTGGCGGTGAGCTTCTACACGGGGATCAGCGGCATCGTGAAGGCGGAGCTGTTCCCGACCAAGGTCCGCGCGCTCGGCGTCGGCCTGTCCTACGCCCTCGCCAACGCCACCTTCGGCGGCACCGCCGAATACGTGGCGCTGTGGTTCAAGGAGGCGGGGATGGAATCGAGCTTCTTCTGGTACGTCACCATCCTGCTCGCGATCGCCTTCGTCGCCTCGCTGATCATGCCGAACCCGAAGGTCCACGGCTATCTCGACGGCGACGGCACGGTGGAGGAGGCGCTCGGAGGCAAGCCGCGCCTGGCGCGGGCCTGAGCCCGGCCCTGCCGTCGCGCGGAATGCCCGTCAGGCCGTCCGGGACCGGTTCTTGAGCTCCATGTTCTCGCGGTAGAGGGCCTGGAGGTTCTTGAAGACGCCGCCGAGATAGGCCTGATAGGTCGGCAAGGCATCGGGCGCGACGCCGGCGCGCTCGGCGAAATGGGCGACGATGGCATCGGACTCGGTCGTGAACCGGCCGGGCGCAAGCTCGGCCGTCGGGAAGGTCACCGTCTCGACCGCCGGCGCGAGCCGGCTGCGGATCGACGTCTCCTCCGCGTCGCCTGGGACGAACTCGAGTAGGTCCGCCCGATCCAGCTGCCCGGTTTCGAGCAGGAACAGGCGGACCTTGAAGCAGAACGGGCAGCCCGCCTTCAGGTAGACGGTCGGCTTGAACGCGGCGTCGGTCATCGTCGGTCGTCCTCGTCGTCGAAGTGGGTCGGGCAGTCCCGCGGTAGCGGGCCGGAAGCGCTCGGCGGCGCGGCCGGGGACCGCGCCGCCGCGTCGGATCCGACCGATCCGCCGGTCGGCACGGACCGGGACATCGCTCGCCGGGCGTCGGCCGTCTGTGACCGAGGGCCTCGTGCCCCTCAGCAGATCGTCGTGCGGGTCACTTGATCACCGCGCAGCCGATGCGGTTGCCGGCGCCGCCGATCGGCTGCGTGGTGTGGTCGTCCTCGTTGGCGTGGACGATCAGCGCCGAGCCGTCGCCGTCCTGGAGGCCGCCGTCGCCCGTCAGCGGCGTCTCGCTGGAGACCTCGGCGTTCACCGAGCCGTCGGCCGCCGCGTAGACGTTGGGCAGGTCGCCCTCGTCCGGGCCGTCGGGGTTGAGCAGGCCGTGCTTGCTCTGGTCGTGGTTCACGTGCGCCTTCGAGTTCATGAACTTGTCGGTGTCGGAGCAGTCGCCGACCGCGTGGAAGTGGATGCCGTGCCAGCCGGGCGGCAGGCCGCCGGCCTTGATCGCGATCCGCATCACCAGCGCGTTCGCGCCGTCGCGGATCGTCAGCGTCCCGATCGGCTCGCCCTTGTTGTTCTTGATCTCGCCGGTGAAGGTCTGGGGTGCGGCGGCCGGAGCCGACTCCGCGGCCGGCGGGGTCTGCGCGAGCGCTCCGGTGGCGCCGGATGCGAAGCCGACGAGGGCTGCGAGCAACGGCAGGGTGCGTGTCATGTGATGGCTCTCCTCTCCACGTCGGGCTAGTTAGGCCGTCATCCGGTCCTCCGACAGGGCTTTCTTCGATCGCGCCGCCCGGGCAGCCCGGCGGCCGGACCATTCGTGATCCCTCTCCCGTGAACCAGCCTCGATGACGCGCGACAGGATCAGGGCCGACCTCCTGCTGGTCGAGCACGGCCATTTCGAGAGCCGGGCGCGGGCGCAGGCCGCCATCGCCGCCGGCCTCGTGCGGGCCGACGGGCGCGCGGTCACCCGCGCCTCCGAGCGGCTGCCGGCCGACGCGGCGATCGAGGCCAGCGCGCCCCACCCCTTCGTCTCGCGCGGCGGCCTGAAGCTCGAGGCGGCCCTCGACGCCTTCGGCCTCGATCCGGCCGGGCTCCCCTGCCTCGACGTCGGCGCCTCGACCGGCGGCTTCACCGACCTGCTCCTGCGCCGCGGCGCGACGCGGGTCGTCGCGGTCGATGTCGGGCACGGCCAGCTTCACGCCAGTCTGGCCGCCGACCCACGGGTCACGAACCGCGAAGGGACCGACATCCGAACCCTCGCGCCGGGCAGCCTCGACCCTGCCCCTTGCCTTGCCAGCATCGACGTGAGCTTCATCGCCCTGCGCCTCGTGCTGCCGGCGGTGGCCGGGCTGCTGGCGCCGGGCGCGCACCTGATCGCGTTGATCAAGCCGCAATTCGAGGCCGGCCGCGAGCGCGTCGGCCGCGGCGGCATCGTCCGCGACGACGCCGTCCACGCGGAGGTCTGCGATGCGGTGTGCCGCACCCTCGCCGGCCTCGGTTTCACGATCCTCGGCCTGATCCCCTCCCCCGTCCGGGGCGGGGACGGCAACACCGAATTCCTCGTCGGCGCACGCGCCGATCGACCGCACGAAAGACCCGATGACCGCATCTGAAACCGTCACGATCCGTCGCCTCGGCGCGCGCGGGGACGGCATCGCCGAAGACGGCACGGCGATCGCCTTCGCGCTTCCGGGCGAGCGCGTCGCGATCCGGCGCGACGGCGGGCGCGGCGAGCTCCTCGGCATCGAGACGCCCTCGCCCGATCGGATCGCCCCGATCTGCCCGTACTTCTCCCGCTGCGGCGGCTGCGCGACACAGCACCTCGCGCCCGAGCCCTACGCCGCCTGGAAATACGCGCAGGTCGCCAACGCCCTGGCCCAGGCCGGGCTCGACCGCGCTCCCGATCCGCTGATCGACGCCCACGGCGAGGGCCGCCGGCGCATCACCCTGCACGTCCGCGAGGTCGAGGGCCGGGCCGAGGCCGGGCTGATGGCCGCGCGCAGCCACGCCCTCGTCGCGATCGACCATTGCCCGATCACGGTGACAGCCCTGCATCGGGCCCCCGAGATCGCGCGGGCGCTCAGTGCACCCCTCGGGCACGGGCGAAAGCCCCTCGACGTCGCGGTGACCGCGACCGAGGCCGGGCTCGACGTGGACCTGCGCGGCCACGGCCCGGTCGAGGCCGGCGTGCGCGCCACGCTGGTGCGGCTCGCCGGAGAGCTCGACCTCGCCCGCCTGTCGCTGCACGGCGACGTGGTGGTGGAGCGCAAGGCCGTCACGGTGGCCTCGGGCGACGCGCGCCTCCATCCGCCGCCGGGCGGCTTCCTCCAGGCGACGGCGGCCGGCGAGGCGACGCTGTCCGGGCTGGTGCGCGACGCCTTCACCAAGAAGACCAAGCGCGCCGTCGACCTGTTCTCCGGCTGCGGGCCCTTCACCCTGGCGATGGCGCACACCGCCACCGTCCACGCGGTCGAGAGCGAGGCCGGCGCGCTGGCGGGCATCGCGCGGTCCTATCGCTCCGCGCTCGGCCTGAAAGGCGTCACCACGGAAGCCCGCGACCTGTTCCGCCGCCCCGTCCTCGCCCACGATCTGAACGGCTACGACGCCGTGGTCTTCGATCCGCCGCGGGCCGGCGCACAGGCGCAGGCGAAGCAGATCGCGGAATCCAAGGTGCCGCTGGCCGTCGGCGTCAGCTGCGACGCCGGGACCTTCGCCCGCGACGCGGCGACCCTGGTCGCGGCGGGCTTCGGCCTGGAGCGGGTCACCCCGGTGGACCAGTTCCGGTACTCGGGCCACGTCGAGATGGTCGGCGTGTTCCGCAGGGCGGTCGCGGTCAAGCGCCGGCTGTAGCGGCCGGCGGCCGCCTCGACGCGGTACCGAGCCCGCGCGGACGCGACGGGAGCGTCACGCCTCCCGGAGGCAGGGAAGAGGTCGAACCTCGTCGCTCCGTGCGGGTCGGTCGCCGCGAAGGCGCGGGGCCGCACACGGGGTGGGGCCGGCTACGAGCGGTCGGCCTCGGCCGTCACGAAGGTCAGGCAGCGGGCGCGGGCCTGCGGATCCCTGATGCGGTCGAAGGCTCGGACGAGGGCCAAGGTCTCGGCCTCTCGGGATTCGGGCTCGCCCCCCGTGAAGAACGTGCTGACCGGCTCATCAAGCGTTTGCGCGATCCGCTCGAGGCTCGCGCGCGCGATGGACAGATGGGCATCCGGCTTTTTCACAAGACGACCTCATAGGCACGGCCTCCCACGGAGCCAATCAATTTATCGAGACTCCGGCCGCCTTCGGCCCAAGGCTGTTGGCGAGATGGCGACCCAGGATCACCAGGGCCTTCCGCACGATGTCGGCGGCCTCGTCGTTCCCGGTCGCCACAGCTTCGCGGTAGGCGGCGGAGAAGTCCTCGACGACCGCATCGAGCGCCTCGCCGTTCATGTCGGCCAGGAGAGTCTGGACGGCGCCGACGGAGACGGCCTGCTTCGGTTCCTGCCACGCTGGGGCGAAACGCGTGCTCGAGGATCGGATCGCCTCGCGCGACCGATCGATCGCCAAGCGCGACAGCGCCATCAGATCGTTCGAATGCCCGATGCGCCGACGGCTCTGTCGGATCCGCGTCTTGAGAGCTGCTTTCTCGCATCGATAAGCAATCATGGATATGATCTCGCAGGTGATGAAATCGATGATCGTGCAAATGCGAAAGCAATAGACGGTAGGGCACTGACAGTTTTGCGTCAAATCAACGTCTGATGTTCAGGCTTGTTTGTCGCGTGACCTGCGCATCACGCTTTCGTGGACCCGGTGCGCAAACGCCGGCCACGTCGTGCCTCCATAGGGTCCTGGGCACAGCTGCTGCGCCCCAACCAACGAGAAAGGATCATAGGGCGGTTGGATGATGCACGTTCACTCGGCCGGAGAGAAGTGACACCAACATAAGTTGTATGTCCGCCTCACGTTTCTGTTACCGCGTGTGCCGGTTCAGAACAGGCTGCCTTGCGCGTCCTCGTCGCTGGACCGCGGCTGTTCGGCTGCTGGACGATCCGCCGGTGGGATGGCCGGCTGAGGCCGGCCGACCGGCTCGATCAACGCCACGTCGTCGTTGCGAACGGCGTTCACCCGGTCGGAGACCGGGTCGAGGCGGAGCCACTCGTCCGGGCATGGACGGCAAAGGGCCGCCGCCTCGGCCTGATCCACCGCGCGGGTGTCGAGCCAGGGTGCGACCTGCTCCGGCGCGAGGATCGCCGGCATCCGGTCGTGCACCGCCGCCATGGTTCCGTTGGCGCCCGTCGTGACGATGGCCGCCGTGTCGATCTCCGAGCCGTCCGCCCCGAGCCAGGATTCCCACAGGCCGGCGAGCGCCATCGGTGCGCCGTCCGCGCGGCGGATCGCGAAGGGCGTCCGCACCGCGCTGCGTCCGGTGCCCTCGCGCCGCCATTCGTAGAAGCCGTCGGCCAGGAAGACGCAGCGGCGGTGGCGCACCGCGCCGCGGAAAGTCGCCTTCTCCAGGATGGTCTCGACCCGCGCGTTGATCACCAGCGGAAAGGTCTTGGGGTCCTTCAGCCAGCTCGGCCAGAATCCCCAGCGCACCAGCCGGAAATGCCGCGCGCCGCCCTCGGCGATCACGATCGGCACGGGCTGCGTCGGCGCCACGTTGTAGCGCGGCGGGAAGTTCGGGCGCTCCGGGTAGCCGTAGAATTCGGCGAAGCGTTCGGGCGCTTGGGCGATGAAGAAGCGTCCGCACATCCCGAGAGGTTCCTATCCGCCGGCGATCGCCGCCCGCGGCGGCGCGCGGCGGCCGTCTAGAGCCACTTCTTCCAGCGGAAGAACACGTAAGGCAGCACGGCGGCGACGACCATCATCACCACCGCCATCGGGTAGCCGAAGCTCCAGTCGAGCTCCGGCATGGTCTTGAAGTTCATCCCGTAGATCGAAGCGATCAGCGTCGGCGGCATGAACACCACCGCCATGACCGAGAACAGCTTGATGATGTTGTTCTGCTCGAGGTTCACCAGCCCCAGAGTCGCGTCGAGCAGGAACTGGATCTTCGAGGACAGGAAGGTCGCGTGCTCCTCGAGCGATTGCAGGTCGCGCAGGGTCGAGCGCACGTCCTCGCGCAGCTCGCGCGGGGCCTTGGCCGTCCGGTAGGTGGCCGAGAGCGAGAGCAGGATGCGCTCCATCGAGACGAGGCTCTCGCGCTGCTTCGAGATCAGGTCGCCGTGGCGGCCCAGCGCCCGCAGCGTGTCCTGGAGCGCGGTGTTGCGCGCGCTCGGGTCGGCCTGGACTTCGAAGATCTTGCCCGAGAGCCGGTCGATGCGCTCGCCCTGGAGCTGGAGCACGTCCGCCGCGCGGTCGATCACCGCCTCGATCAGGCCGGCGAGGATGGTCTCGCCCGAAGGCGTCCCCGTCGGCCCGCTGCCGGTCGCCCGGCCGGCGCGCTGGGTGTACATCCGGAACGCCTGCGGCTCCTCGTAGCGCACCGTCACGAGCTTGCGGCCCTGCAGGATGAAGGTGATGCCGGCGAGCCCCGGATCCTCCGAATCGCTGACCTTCGAGAGCACGCGGCCGGTCATGTAGCGGGCGCCGTCCTCGACGTAGAGCAGCTCGGACGGCTCGATGTCCTTCATCTCCTCCCGCGTCGGCACCTGGATGCCCATGAAGGCCTCGACCTTGAGGTCCTCCTCCCGCGTCGGCTTGATCATGTCGAGCCAGACGGTGTCGTCGGGGATCGGGTCCTGCAGCTCGAGGGGGCGGCGCTCCAGCAGCATCTGGCCGGTGCCGGTGACCGGCTGGTGGATGAAGATCACGAAGAGCGAACCTGGGGATGGGCGCTCTGTCGAGCGCCGTCATGGGCGGGGGCGCTCACGCGAGCGCCGTTCAGGGACGAACGCGCTCAGTCGAGCGCGTGGGGCGGCGGCGCGCTTGCATCCGGCACGAAGAAGTCCGGCGCAAGGGGCACGCCCGCGGTGACGCGGTATTGCGAGAAATCCGTGACGCCGTTCTGCGACAGGAACGTGTCGTCGATCAGGAATTGGCCGGTGATCTCGCGAGCCGGCTTCAGAAACAGGGTATGGGCCGCGTCGGCGATGATCTCGGGGGTGCGGCTCGCCCGCATCAGCGCCTCGCCGCCGAGCAGGTTGTTGACCGCCGCCGTCGCGATGGTGGTGCGCGGCCACAGCGCGTTCACGGCGATGCCGGCCTTGCGCAGCTCGCCGGCGAGGCCGAGCACGCACAGCGACATCCCGAACTTCGCCATCGTGTAGGCGAGGTGCGGCGAGAACCACTTCTCCGCCATGTCGAGCGGCGGCGACAGCATCAGGATGTGCGGGTTCTGCGCCTTTTCCAGATAGGGAAGCGCGTATTTCGAGACCATGTAGGTCCCGCGCGTGTTGATCTGATGCATCAGGTCGAAGCGCTTCATCTCGGTCTGGCGCGTCGGGGTCAGCGAGATCGCGCTGGCGTTGTTGACCACGATGTCGACGCCGCCGAACGTCTCCGCGGCGCGCGCGAAGGCGTCGCGCACCGAATCCTCGTCGCGCACGTCGACCACCAGCGGCAGCGCCCGGCCGCCGGCCGCCTCGATCGCGGCGGCGGCGGTGTGAATCGTGCCCTCGAGCTTGGGGTGGGGCGTCTCGGTCTTGGCCGCGATCACCACGTTGGCCCCGTCGCGGGCCGCGCGCAGGCCGATGGCGAGCCCGATGCCGCGCGAGGCGCCGGTGATGAACAGGGTCTTGTCGGCCAGGGTACCGGTCATCGCTTCCTCCGCGCGGGGGTCGGGCATTGCGTGTCAGGGCTTGATCCGGAAGCGGGCGGGCTGCGTCCCGTCGGCATCCGTGAAACCGTATTCCGCCGCGATGTCGCCGGCGTGGATCACCCGGCCCGACCGGGCGATCACGTCAGGGTCTGCGGCGAGCGCCGCCAGCGCGCGACCGGCATAGAGCGCGCTCTCGGTGGCGAGCGCGCCCTGCCCGAGGTCGCAGACGCGCTCGGTCCGCACGAAGCCCGGCGAGAGGGCGAGCGCGGTGACGCCGTGCGGGCGCAGCTCCTCCCCGAAGGCGAAGGCGAGGCGGTTCGTCGTCGCCTTGGCGAGGTCGTAGTAGACGTCGCCGAGGTAGCCCTCCTCGGTGCCGAAGGAGACCAGCGCGATCAGGCCCGATCCCGCCGCGATCATCGCCGGCGCCACGGCGCGGGCGAGCAGCAGGCCGGGATAGGGGCCGACGCGGGCGAATTCCGCGAACGGCTCGGCCGAGCGGCGCCAGAACGGCGTGCCCCATCCGGTCCCGTCCGGGTAGCGCTCGCCGTCGTAGCCCTCGTTGCCGCCCCAGACGCTCGAGACCGCGACGTCGATGCGGCCGAAGCGGCGCAGGGTCCAGTGGACGAGCGCGTCGACGGCGCGCTCGCTGGTGTGGTCGCAGAGGTAGTGGTGGCCCTCGCCGCCGGCGGCGTCGACCTCGCGGCTGGTGTCCTCGATCGATTCGGCGCGCTGCTCGGTGCGCGGCCCGGTCTCGCTCGACCGGGCGGTGACGACCACCGTGGCGCCCGCCTCGCCGAGCGCCCGGGCGATGCCCCGCCCGACGCCGCGCGAGGCGCCCGCGACGAGGCAGATCTTCTGGCCGAGGTCGGGCGTCACGGCCTCGGGCCGGGCTTCGACCGGGCGAGGAACGCCCGGAACGCGCCCTGCGCCTCCTCCGTGCGCAGCTGCCGGTCGAACGCCTCGGCCTCTGCGTCCAGCGCCGCCTCGACCGCGGCCTGGTCCCCGCGGATCAGCTTTCGCGAGGCGGCGAGCGCGCCGCGCGGCAGGGCGGCGAGGCGCGCGGCCTGGCCGAGCGCGTGCTCCAGCAGCATGTCGAAGGGCATCACCGCGTTGACGAGCCCGAGCGATTCGGCCGCATCCGCCCCGAACATTTCCGACAGCAGCAGCAGCTCGGTCGCCTTGAGGCGGCCGATCCGCCGCGGCAGCAGGTAGCTCGAGGCCGCCTCCGGCACGAGGCCGAGCTCGACGAAGGGCATGCGGAAGCGCGCCGCCGGGCTGGCATAGACGAGGTCGCAGTGCAGCGTCAGCGTGGTGCCGATGCCGACGGCGATCCCGTCGACCGCCGCGACCATCGGCGTCGCCGTGCGCGCGAGCTGCCGGATGAAGCGGAGCGAGGGCGCCTCGCTGAACGCCTTTTCCGCCCGCGAGACGAAGTCGGCGATGTCGTTGCCGGCGCAGAAGATGCCGGGCACCCCGGAGAACACCACCGCGCCGACGGCATCCGACGCGTCGGCCGAGGCCAGCGCCTCGCGCATCGCGTCGTACATCGCCCCGGTGAGCGCGTTCTTCTTCTCGGGCCGGTTCAGCGTGATCGACCGGACGCCGTCCGCGCCGTCGGTGATCGCCACGTGCTCGCTCATCTCCGCCTCCCCCTGATCATTCGTTCCAGGCCTCGCCAGCGACCGATCGATGTCACCGTTTCCGTTCCAGACCCGTCATCCCGGGGCGCCGAAGGTGCGCCCGGGATCCGGAGCCGCTGGCCGGGCTCGATGAGGCGCCACCTGCGGTTCTGGATTCCGGTCTCCGCATCGCGGACCCGGAATGACGGGCGGAAGGCTTGCGTCATGCCACCAGAATTGCGGCCGCATCGTCCAGGAACCCGCCGCCGTCGATCACCACCTGGGCCAGCCCGTCGGCGGCCGGCAGCAGGTTCTCGGCGAAGAAGCGCGCGAGCGCGATCCGCGCGGCGTGCGCCGGATCGGTCTCGCCCGCCTTCAGCGCGGCGCGGGCGGCCAGCGCCTCGCGGGCGAGGCAGGCCGCGCCCTGGGCCAGGCCGAACAGCCGCAGGTACGGCGTCGCGCCGGCGAGGGCCGCGTCGGGCCGGTTGGACCTCAGGCTCGCCAGCTGGTGGCTGGTGGCACGGTCGAGGGCCTCGATGCCGGCGCGCAGCCGCGCCGGCGCGTGGCCGAGGGCCGGGTCGGCGGCCTTGAGCAGGGCTTCGGCGACCCGGCGCATGGCAGCGATCTGCGCGCGCACCGTGGCGCCGTCGTTCAACGGGAGCTTGCGCCCCGTGAGGTCGATCGCCTGGATGCCGTTGGTGCCCTCGTAGATCCCGAGGATGCGGGCGTCGCGCATCGCTTGCGCCGCGCCGGTCTCCTCGACGAAGCCCATGCCGCCGTGCACCTGCACGCCGAGGGAGGCGACCTCGTTGGCGATGTCGGTCGAGAACGCCTTGGCCACCGGCGTCAGCAGCGAGGCGCGGTCGAGCGCCGCCTTGCCCTCCGGCCCCTCGGCCGCGTCGAGGGCGGCCGCGGTCAGGTAGCAGATGCCGCGCGCGGCCGCGGTGCAGGCCTTCATCGTCAGCAGCATGCGCTGCACGTCCGGATGGGCGACGATCGGGCTCGTCTCGGCGGAGCCCGCCGCTTTTCCCTGCCGGCGCTCGCGGGCGTAGGCCAGCGCCCGCTGCGTCGCCGCCTCGGCGATGCCCACGCCCTGCAGCCCGACATTGAGGCGGGCGTTGTTCATCATCGTGAACATGCAGGCGAGCCCGCGATTCGCCTCGCCGATCAGCCAGCCGACGGCGCCGCCGTTGTCGCCGAAGGCCATCGAGCAGGTCGGCGAGGCGTGGATGCCGAGCTTGTGCTCCAGGCCCGAGCAGCGCAGGTCGTTCTCCGACCCGTCGGGGAGCACCTTCGGCACCAGGAACAGAGAGATGCCGCGGGTGCCCGCGGGCGCATCCTTCAGGCGGGCGAGCACGAGGTGGACGATGTTCTCGGCCATGTCGTGGGCGCCGTAGGTGATGTAGATCTTCGAGCCGACGATGCGGTAGCTGCCGTCGCCGGCCGGCTCCGCGCGGGTGCGGATCGCGGCCAGGTCCGAGCCGGCCTGCGGCTCGGTCAGGTTCATCGTCGCGGTCCACTCGCCGGAGACGAGCTTGCCGAGGTAGCGCGCCTTCAGATCCTCCGAGCCGTGCGCCGCCAGCGCCTCGATGCCGCCGGCGGTGAGCAGCGGGCACAGGCCGAAGGCGAGGTTGGCGCCGTTCCACATCTCGGTGCAGGCCGCGTCGAGCACCTGCGGCAGGCCCTGCCCGCCATGGTCCGGGTCGGCGGTGAGCCCGTTCCAGCCGCCGGCGACGAATGTCCTGTAGGCGTCCGCGAAACCCGGCGCCGTGGTGACGACGCCGTCCGCGAGCGTCGCGCCGTGCCGGTCGCCGATGCGGTTCAGCGGGGCGAGCACGTCGGCGGCGAGGCGTCCGGCCTCGGTGAGGATCGCGTCCGCGTCCTCGATGCCGAGCGCGCCCGTGCCGTCGAGCCCGGCGATGTGCTGCAGGGTGAACACCATCTCGGACACGGGTGCGCGGTAGCTCATCGGCTGTTCCTCCCGCCCGGCCCGGTTCGACCGCGCCTCGGCGTCTCGTTTGACGGTCGGCGCGGGGGCACGCTAGGCCCACGCCCTCCGCTGACGGCATACGCCCGAACCGGCCCCGCCGTCACCGCCGGAGATGGTTTATATATGAACGATCTCGCGTCAATCCCCGCCCCGGCCTCGGGCCGGCGCCCGACGGCCCGCCTCCCGGGCGACGGATCGGGCGTGGCGGAGGCGGCGCGCCTGATCCGGGCCGGCGCCTGCGTCGCCTTCCCCACCGAGACCGTCTACGGCCTCGGCGCCGACGCCACCGATGCGGAGGCGGTCGCCGGGATCTTCGCGGCGAAGGCGCGCCCGCGCTTCAACCCGCTGATCGCCCATCTGCCCGGCCGCACCGCCGCCGAGGGTCAGGGCACGTTCGACGACCACGCGCTTCGGCTCGCGGAGGCGTTCTGGCCGGGCCCGCTCACCCTGGTGGTGCCGGCCTCGGGCGGCACCACCGTGTGCGACCTGGCGCGTGCCGGCCTGCCCAGCGTGGCGCTGCGGGTTCCCGCCAACCCGCTCGCCCGCGATCTTCTCGCCGCAATCGGCCGCCCCGTCGCCGCCCCGTCGGCGAATCGCTCGGGCCGGGTCAGCCCGACGCGGGCCGACCACGTGCTCGCCGACCTCGACGGGCGGATCGCGGCCGTGCTCGACGGCGGCGACACCCCGGTCGGGATCGAATCGACGGTGGTCGCCTGCCTCGGCGGCCCGCCGCGGCTGCTCCGGCCCGGCGGCATCACCCGCGAGGCGATCGCGGCCGTGCTCGGGACGGCGTTGGCCGCACCGGCGCAGGACGATGCGGCCCGGCCGATCGGCCCCGGCCTCCTGGCCTCGCACTACGCGCCGCGGGCTGCGTTGCGGCTCGACGCCGAGGTGGTCGAGCCCGAGGAGGCGGTGCTGCTGTTCGGTGCGTCGCGCCCGGTGGGGATCGAGCGCGCGTGCGCGGTCTCGAACCTCTCTCCGCGCGGCGACCTCACGGAGGCGGCGTCCCGCCTGTTCGCCGCCTTGCGCGACCTCGACGCGTCGGGAGCCGCGACGATCGCGGTGTGCCGGATCCCCGCCGACGGCCTCGGCGAGGCGATCCTGGACCGGCTCGGACGGGCCGCCGCCCCGCGCTGAAAAAATCTTTCGTCCGGCGTGGAACCGGGGGTCGCGAGGGCTGTTTCCCCATAACGAAGGCCAGTTCAGCCCCCAATGGCCTTTTTCCTTCCAGGCTCGGAGCAATCCGAGCCTTTTTTCTTGCGCTTTTCCGGCAGCGGCGGGCCGAGGCAGCGAAGCGCCCCGGCCCTCGACGGCGTCAGCCCGCCAGCTTGGCGGCGATCCCGGCCACGTGCCGGCCCTGGAACTTCGCCCCCTCGAGCTCGATCGCGATCGGCTGGCGCGAGCCGTCGCCGCCGGCGATGGTGCTGGCGCCGTAGGGCGTGCCGCCCGACACCGTCTGCACGTCGCTCATCCCCTTGAACGAGTAGGGAAGCCCGACGATCACCATGCCGTGGTGCAGCAGCACGGTGTGGAAGCTGGTGATCGTGGTCTCCTGCCCGCCATGCTGCGAGCCGGTGGAGGTGAACACCGAGCCGACCTTGCCGACGAGGGCGCCCGTCGCCCAGAGGCCGCCGGTCTGGTCGATGAACTGCTTCATCTGCGCGGCCATGTTGCCGTAGCGGGTCGGCGTGCCGAAGATGATCGCGTCATAGTCGGCCAGCTCCTCGGGCTTCGCGATCGGGGCCGGCTGGTCGAGCTTGTAATGCGATTGCTTGGCGACCTCCTCCGGCACCAGCTCGGGCACGCGCTTCACGTGCACCTCGGCGCCGGTCTCGCGCGCGCCCTCGGCGGCGGCGTGGGCGAGCTGCTCCACGTGGCCCCAGGACGAATAGTACAGCACCAGGATCTTCGTCATCGTCGGCTTCCGTTCGCATGGCCGGGCGGCGATGCCGGGATCGGCGGCCGCCTCGCGCTCGCCCGAAGATCGTACCCGCCGGGCTTTGCGCAAATGCCCCGATCTGCAAGAACGATCTTGCGTGAATGCAAGGTCGATGGATGGTGACGCCCTGGGACGACTTTCGGCTGGTGAAGGCCATCGCCGACCATGGCGGATTGACCGCGGCCGCCGCACGCCTCGGCATCAACCACTCGACCGCGTTTCGGCGCCTCGCGGCGATCGAGGCGTCCGTCGGCGCACGCCTGTTCGAGCGCTCGCGTGCGGGCTACGCGGCGACGCAGGCCGGGATGGCGATGGTCGAGGCGGCCGGCGCGATGGAGGAGACCGCCGCGCGTTTCGCCCGCGACGTCGCCGGGCGCGCCTCGGAACCGACCGGCCTTCTCCGCATCACCGCGCCGTCGGGCCTGGTCACCGACCTGCTGATGCCGATCCTCGCCGACTTCCGCACCCGGTGCCCGGGGATCCGCCTCGACGTGGTGGTGTCCGACGACGCGCTGAACCTCTCGCGCCGCGATGCGGACGTGGCGGTCCGCGCCAGCAACGACCCGCCGCAGAACCTGTTCGGGCGCCGCCTCTCGACCGTCGGTTGGGCCCTTTACGGCCGCGCCGACGATACGGATCGCGACCCGCGGCGTGCGGATTGGGTGGCGCCGTCGGAGCAGGTCGGCGACGGCAGGTTCCTGCGCTTCGTCGCCGAGCACGGCGACCCGGACCGCATCGTGATGCAGCTGAACACGGTCGCCGGCCTGTGCGAGGCTGTGGAGGCCGGCATCGGCATCGGCCTGCTGCCCTGCCTCAGCGCCGATCGGCGGCCAGGTTTGCGCCGGCTGCGGCCACCCGATCCCCACTTCGCCGACGGCCTGTGGATGCTGACGCACCCGGATCTGCGCCATTCGGTGCGGGTCCGGGCCTTCATGGATTTCGTCGTCGATGCGGTCGTCGCGCTGCGCCCGGTCATCGAGGGCCGTACGGCGAACGACGGAACGGCTTAGCCGGGCGGGACGAACCGACGATCAGCCGGCCTTGATCTCGGTGATCTCGACTTCCTGCCCGTTCACCTCGACGACGTCGCCGACGCTCTTGCCGGTGATCGCCTTGGCCAGCGGGGCGACGTAGGCGATCGAGCCCTTGGCCGGATCGGCCTCGTCCTCGCCGACGATGTGGAAGGTCTGGCGGGTGTCGTCCTCGCGCAGCACGGTCACCGTCGAGCCGAAATGCACGGTGTCGCCCTCGACCGTCTCGACGAGCTGGGCCGTGCCGAGCCGCGTGGTCCAGTAGCGCAGGTCGCGCGTGACGCGGGCGGTGTCGGCCTTGTCGTCGGGCGTCAGCTGGGCCTGCTCGGCCTGGAGGCGCGCGACCTCCTGCTCCATCTGCGCGAGCCCCGCCGGGGTGACGAAGTTGGTGTGGGGGGAGATCGGGCGGTCGGGGAGGTCCTCGAAGGCTTCCCCGCCCTCCTTCTCGCGAACGAATGCACTGCTCATGGGTCGAGAATGCCCCGGCTTGCGCCGCGGTTCCGTCCCGAAGCCGACTCATCGCCGGGGCGATCGGCGTTCGGCGTCGCGCGTCAGCCGATCTCGACCACCGTCCGGCCGCGGATCTTGCCCGAGAGGATGTCGGCTCCAAGCCCGCCGACCTCGGCGAGGCCGACGCGGTTCGTCATCGCCGCAAGCTTCTGCAGGTCGAGCTCGTCGGCCAGCCGCGCCCAGGCGGCGCGCCGCTTCGCCTGCGGCGTGGTCACGCTGTTGATGCCCAGCAGCGACACGCCGCGCAGGATGAAGGGGGCGACCGAGGTCGGCAGGTCCATGCCCTGCGCCAGGCCGCAGGCGGCGACCGCTCCGTCGGCCTTGGTCTGGGCGAGCACGTTCGCGAGCGTCGTCGAGCCGACGGCGTCGACGGCCACGGCCCAGCGCTCCTTGCCGAGCGGCTTGCCGGGCTTGCCGAGTTCGTCGCGGTCGACGATCTCGGCGGCGCCGAGGGACTTGAGATACTCCGCTTCCCCGGCGCGCCCGGTCGAGGCCATCACGTGCCAGCCGGCTCGCGCCAGCAGCGCGACCGCGACCGAGCCGACGCCGCCCGAGGCGCCGGTGACCAGGGCGGGACCGTCCTTCGGGGTCAGGCCGTGGGCGTCGAGCGCCATCAGGCAGAGCATCGCGGTGTAGCCGGCGGTGCCGATCGCCATCGCCTGCTCGGACGACAGGCCGGCGGGCAGCGGCACCAGCCAATCGCCCTTCACCCGCGCCTTCTCGGCATAGGCGCCCAGATGCGTCTCACCGACGCCCCAGCCGGTGAGAACCACCGCGTCGCCGGGCTTGTAGTCGGGGTGGTCGGAGGCCTCGACGACGCCCGAGAAGTCGATGCCGGGGATCATCGGGAAACGGCGCACCACCGGCGACGCGCCGGTCATCGCCAGCCCGTCCTTGTAGTTCAGGCACGAATGGGTGACGCGGACGGTGACGTCGCCGTCCATCAGGTCGGCCTCGTCGAAATCGGTGAAGGACAGGCTCTGACCGGCCTCGCCCTTCTCGATCACCCAAGCCTTGAACCGCGCCATGCTCGCCTCCCGATGCGTTCGGGGGACCTGTGGCGGGAGCGGCGCGAAATCAACCCGCCGGAGGGTCGGGCTCCGGCGGGGCGATGTGGACGGGGCTCTTAGTAGCCGTCGTAGAGGCTGCCCGAGGAGAAGCCGAGGCCGACGCCGATATCGGCCGAGCTCGCGCCGGCGATGCCGATCGCGTCCGGGATCGAGCCGAACCGCGGCCCGCCGTAGCCGACGCCCTGGTAGCCGCCACCGTATCCGCCGCCATAGCCGCCGCCGACCGGCACCCAGCCCGAGCGGGCCGGCGCGACGAGGACGCGGCGGCTGACGCTGGCGTATTCCGGCGGGATCGTCTCGGGGATCGACTGCGCCGGCTGCACCAGCACGCGGCGGTGCTGCACCGTGAACTGCGGCGGGGTGGTGACCCAGCAGCCGATCAGCTCGCCGTAGGGCCCGCGCCGGGTCTGCCAGGTCCGGCCGCCGGGCGAGACCATCACCCGCTCCGACACGGTGTCGTAGACCGGCGGCGTGGTGCGGTAGATCGTGCGGGGCGGCCGCACCAGCACGTTTTCCTGCACGGTATCGAACACCGGCGGGGTCGAGACGTGGCGGTAGCATTCGGAGCCGTAGCAGCCGCCGGCCGAAGCGGGCGATGCGACGAGGACGGCACCGGCGAGGGCGGCGAAGAGCAGGGTGTTTCGGGCGACCGGCGCGGTCATGACGGCTTCCTCTGATACGCGGAACGAAAGGGATGACGCGAAGGGCGCGCACATCTCGACGCTCAAGAGGCCGTCGGGTTGCTGTACAAGCAAGCACTATCCGAAAGTAGGGTAAAATTAACCCTCGATCCGGAGTACGTAGTTACCGTCTACGTAAGTAAATCCTCGATGAATTGAATTGCAGAATTTTGGTTGTCCTCGAATCCTACGTCTGCCCGGGCTTGAGCTCGTAGAAGATGTGCCGGCCGATGACGTCCATCTTGCGCAGGCGCCGCGACCAGCCCGGCTTGACGTAGTCGGCATGGTAGTGCGTCGCGTCGCCGACCTCGGCGAGGTAGGTGCGCCCCTCGATCACCGACTGCGCGATGCGGGTGGCGGTGGCCCACGAGCCCGAATCGGTGATGCGCAGGGCCTTGCCCTCGCAGGCGAAGGAGAACTGGCAGCCCATGTAGCGGTGTCGGTTCTGGTAAACGACGCCGCAGACGTTCGACGGGTAGAGCCCGCTCTTCACGCGGTTCAGCACCACCTGGGCGACGGCGGCCTGGCCGGCCTCGGGCTCGCTGCGCGATTCGAAGTACACGGCCTCGGCGAGGCAGCGCTGCTCCTTGTCCATGGCGTCCCGCCCGATCAGGTCGGCGTAGCGATGGCGGGCGTCCTCGGGGACCGATTGCGCCACCGGCGGCTCCGTCCGGTCGGTGCGGATGGTGAGGCCCGGCAGCATCAGGCTGGCCGAGGCGACCTCGACCGGCGTCGCGTCGGCCGGCGCCGGCGTCGTCGAGGACAGGGCGACCGCGCGCGGCACCGGCGGCGTCGAGCCGTCGTCGCGGCGTTCCTCCGCGGCCTCGGCGATCGCGTCGTCGTCGCCGGGCGTGCCGGTGTCGGCGCGCCCGAGCCCGAGATCGGGGACGGGGACGAAGCCGGCGTCCGGCTCGAGGTCCGGGTTCCAGGTGGCGGTCCCCGGCGTCAGCAGGCCGGTGACGTTGCCGGTGAGGTTGGCGAAGAGCAGCGACGTGCCGGCTTCGCGCAACGATCCCGCGGTGCGCTCGAAGCTCGGGCCCGGCGCGCGCGCCGGATCGCCCTTGCCGCCGCGCTGCACGATCGGGAACACCCGCGCCTCGGCCTTGAGATCGGCCTGCAGCGGCGCGTCGCCGACTCGGCGCCGGGCGCGGACGGCGTCCGCCCGCTCGATGGTGAGGAGGGCGCCGGCGCCGTCGCGGCGCAGGCTCGCGCCGATCAGCACGGTGCCGGCCGGCAGGGCCGGGACCAGGCGTGCGTCGCTCTCGGTCAGCCGGCTCGACCCGAAGCTGGTCTCGGTGCCGGCGCTCGCCGTGAAGGAGACCAGCAGCCCGAGGCCGGCCATCCAGGGCGTGAAGGCGGTGCCGAGCCCGATGAGGCCCCGTCCGCGTCGTCCTCGTCTCGTGCCCACGCCGAACCGACCCGTACTGGAAAAGCCACGCCCGACGATCCTCCCGGCTGGTTCCGGTACGAGGATGGCGGTCGCGGATTTATCGCGCGGTATGGTTGCGGAGGGGTTAAAGGCACCCGATCGACGGTTGCCCTCAGGCGGCGCGGACGACCGCGATGTCGAAGGTCGGGCCGTGCGGGCCCATGCGCTCGCGCATGGTGATGCGGTCGTCGGGCGTCAGGGTCCCGAGCGGCACGTCCCGGTCCGGCAGCACCACCGTCGTCGCCTTGTTGAGGTGGACCAGCACGTGGCGCTTCATCGGCAGCGAGGCCGCGGCCCAGGCCTTCAGCTGCCCGTAATACGGCTCGCGCGTCCACGCCTTCGGCTGGCCGGGGTCGACCTGCACGTTCATGTTGCGGTTCACCGGATCGAGGCTGAGCACCATCTTGGCGCGGTCGGGCTTCCACTCGGGGCCGAGCCAGCTCTCCGTCATCCACAGGCAGTGGAAGGCGCGGCAATGGTCGGGCCGGTCGGCGTGGATCGCGCAGCCGCGCCCTGCCCGGGTGTGGCGGCACCATTGCCCGGCGACGCTCTCGACCGCGGGCACGTCGTAGACCTTGCAGCACAGCGTGCAGGCGCCGCAGGCGCGGCCGGGGGCCGGCATCGCGACGATGGTGGCGGGATCGAGCATCGCGTCGAGGCTTCGCGGTTACGAAAGGGGCCCGGCCGAGGCCGCGCGGTTCTGCCGGGGTACCTGAGCCCGCATCGGGTCGGTAGTGTGGCGGGCCTACGCGCCACAGCACCGGATCGCCCGCATGCTCTCGAACCTCGCCGTCCGCGACGTCGAAACCCTGATCCACCCCTACACCAATCTCGATGCGCACCGGGGCGCCGGGCCGCTGGTGCTCGAGCGCGGCGAGGGCGTCCACGTCTACGACACGGAAGGCCGCCCCTACATCGAGGGCATGGCGGGGCTGTGGTGCACGGCGCTCGGCTACTCCAACGGCGAGCTCGTCGAGGCAGCCCGCGCGCAGATGGGCAAGCTCCCGTTCACCCACCTGTTCTCCGGCCGCAGCCACGATCCGGCGATCGAGCTGGCCGAGGTGCTGAAGGAGCTGATGCCGGTCCCGACCTCGAAGATCTTCTTCACCTCGTCGGGATCGGAGGCGAACGACACGCAGGTCAAGCTGGCCTGGTACCTGAACAATGCGCTGGGCCGGCCGAAGAAGAAGAAGATCATCGGGCGCCAGCGCGGCTATCACGGCGTCACCATCGCCACCGCCTCGATGACCGGGCTGCCGGCCAACCACACCGACTGGGACCTGCCGCTGCCGGGCTTCCTCCATGTCGGCTGCCCGCACGTCTACCGGTTTGCCGAGCCCGGCGAGACGGAGGCGGCGTTCTCGCAGCGGCTGGCCGACGAGCTCGAGGCCACGATCCTGCGCGAGGGGCCGGAGACGGTGGCCGCCTTCGTCGCCGAGCCGGTGATGGGCGCGGGCGGCGCCATCGTCCCGCCGGAGGGCTACTTCGCGGCGATCCAGGCGGTGCTCGCCCGCTACGACGTGCGCTTCATCGCCGACGAGGTGATCTGCGGCTTCGGCCGCCTCGGCACCTGGTTCGGCAGCGAGGCGCTGGGGATGCGGCCGGACACACTCTCCTTCGCCAAGGCCCTGACCTCGGGCTACGTGCCGCTCGGCGGCGTCTCGATCGACGAGCCGCTCTACGAGGCGCTGCGCGAGCAGAGCCGGAAGATCGGCACCTTCGGGCACGGCACCACCTATTCCGGCCACCCGGTCGCCTGCGCCGTCGCCCTGAAGACCATCGAGATCTACAAGCGCGAGCGCATCGTCGAGGGCGTGGCGGCGAAGGCGCCGCACTTCCAGGCGCGGCTGTCCGCGTTGGCCGAGCACCCGATCGTCGGCGAGGCGCGCGGCCTCGGCCTGATCGGCGGGCTCGAGATCGTCGCCGACAAGGCTTCGCGCCGGCAGTACGAGCCGAAGGCCGGGGTGGCCGCCCGCTGCGTCGCCTTCGCGCAAGCGGAAGGGCTGATCGTGCGCTTCCTGATGGGCGACCGCATCGCCGTCTGCCCGCCGCTGATCATCACCGCGGACGAGATCGACGCCTTGTTCGACCGCCTGACACGGGCGCTCGACCGGACCGCGGCGTGGATCCGCGCCGAAGGGCTGGAGGCGATGCCATCCCTCTAGCACCGTACTGCGCCCCCTGGAATGCTGCGACGCGGCAGCGCTTTCTTAAGCCTGCGTTCATCCAGGCTGCACCCTTATCGTTCATCCGCCGGCTCAGGACCCGGGGGATGATCTCGAATCGCCCGCCACCGCCCTGGAGCGGCGTGGGGGCACGAAGCGACGGCGCGACCGTCACGCGAACGACCACAGGACGCAAACCCATGTACGCCCCCGATGCGATGCAAGGTTCGGAGATGCAGGCCCAGGCTCACGAGCCCGAGCGCCGGCAGATGGACCAGGCCGAGGCCCGCTACGGCTTCCGTCCCCTCGCGCTTCCGGCGCTCGCCGCCGCCGCCCACTCGGTGAAGCCGGCCGGCAAGGTCGCCCCGCGGACCAACCGCAAGGGCGTGCTCGGCATCGTGCACGAGGATGCGCCGATCGACTGACCGATCGCGCGAACCGCCCCGTTCCCGACGGTTCGGTTCAGACTTTCTCGACGGGTTCGCGTCATCGTCGCCCGCTCCCAGCTCGCGCCGCGCTTTCGCCGGAGTGCCGCGCTAGGAGCGCCCGCCAGACGCGAACCCGAGGCTTCCATGCTGATCCTGCCGAGCCGCAGGCAGGTCCTGACCGGAATCGGCGGCACCTTCGCTGCGGCGGGGCTTTCGACCGGCGCCTACGCCTTCGGCGTCGAGCCGCTGTATCGCCTCGTGGTGACCCGCTACGCCCCGCGCCTGCCGGGTTGGACGCCGGGGCTCGCCCTCAAGGTCGCGGTGCTCGCCGACTTCCACGTCTGCGAGCCGTTCATGCCGCTCGACCGCGTCGCCGAGATCGTCGACGCGACGAACGCGCTGTCGCCCGACCTGATTCTCATGCTCGGCGACTATCCGGCCGCCGGCCGCATCGCCTGGAAGCGCGTGCCGCTGCCCGAGTTCGCGCGGCTCGCCGCGGGCCTGCGCGCGCCGCTCGGCACCTACTCGATCCTCGGCAACCACGATTGGTGGGACGACGCGGCCGCCCAGGCGGCCCGCGGCGGCGTGCCGGAAGCACGCCGCGTGCTCGAGGCGGTCGGCATCCCGGTGATGGAGAACGACGCGCTGCGCCTTTCCAAGGACGGGCACCCGTTCTGGATCGCGGGGCTGGGCGACCAGCAGCCGTTCCTGGTCTTCGACGACGACAGCGGTCGCGACGACCTGCCCGCGACGATGGCCAAGGTGACCGACGCGGCGCCGGTGATCCTGATGATCCACGAGCCGGACGCCTTCGTCGACGTGCCGGAGCGGGTGTCGCTGACGCTTGCCGGGCACACCCATGGCGGCCAGATCCGCCTGCTCGGCCGTTCGCCGGCGATCCGCCCGATCCACGGGCACGACTATTCCTACGGCCACGTCGTCACCGACGGGCGCCACATGATCGTCTCGGGCGGGTTCGGCGTCAGCCGCATCCCGGTCCGCCTCGGCGTGCCGCCCGAGATCGTTCTGCTCGAGCTCGGGTCGAGCCCGTCGCCCACCGCCTGAGCGGCGAGACGCCTCACGCGCCGGCGCTGGCCGTTTCGCGCACGCACGCTACGTTCTCGGCATGCGCGCGCTCCTCGTCGGCCTCATCCTCGCTCTGCCCGTCCCGGCGCTCGCCGACGAATGCGGCGACCTGATCGACAAGGTCGCCAAGGCGACGACGGCGAGTCCCGGCAACCGCAGCGCCGACTTCGCCAACTTCACGGCCGGCGACGGCACCACCCTGACGCTGTCCTGCGGCGGCCCGCAGCTCTCGTCGGTCGGCGCGCAGTTCCGCGGCGACGCCCCGCCCGACGGCTACTACGCCCTGTTCGGCAAGGCCGGCCACGCCGTCACCGGCATCGCGGCCGACGTGATCGAGGCGGCGGCCCACAAGGCCCGCGAGGCGGCGAGCCGCCTGCGCCACAGCAACGTCGACGCCGGCGGCGCCCGCATTACCTGCTCCGTCTCGGGCACCGACAAGGGCCCCCTGACGATGTGCGCCGTGATCGAGCACAGCGACCGGAGCTGAGCGCGGAGGGCCGCCTCAATCGGCCGCCTGCTCCAACGTGCGGGCGACCCACTTGTTGAGGCTGATTCCGGCCCGGCGTGCCGACGAGACCAACGCGCGATGCAGGCCCGGCTCGACCCGCACCACGAACTGCCCGGAAAAGGCCTTCTCCGACTCTTCCCCGCGCTCGGCGCAGAAGGCTAGGTAATCCTCGACGCTGTCGGCGAGCGCCTGCTTCAGCTCGTCGACGGACCGGCCCTGGAACGTGATCACGTCGCGGAGATCCAAGACCTCGCCGTGAAAGATATCGGCTTCCGCATCGTATTCGACGGAGGCTTCGTAGTTCCGATACTGCATCGTCGTCATGGCGTGACTCCAGCCTCGATCAGGAAGCGTCGCACCGACTTGACCGCGCCCTTGTCTGTCTAATTCTGCGGATGAGGCCGGTGAAACACCGCCCGCACCCCGTGCAGGGCCACCCGGATCCGCGACCCGCGGCCTTCCGTGATCTCCGCGCCGCACGCGCTCATCAGGGACTCGATGTCGGACCAGACGACACCCGAGCGCACGGGGTCGGCGAAGATCGCCGCCAGCGTCGTCCGATGCCGTCCGCCGAGCTTCATATGATATCAGCAGCCAGTATCACAAGACGTGCCTTCGCGGTGCGGTCGACGACCCGCACCTCGTTGCCTCCCGCCCTCAGAGCGGGATGTTGTCGTGCTTCTTCCAGGGCTGCTCCATCTCCTTGGTGCGCAGCATGCCCAGCGCCCGCGCGATGCGCTTGCGGGTGGAATGCGGCATGATCACCTCGTCGATGTAGCCGCGCTCGGCCGCCACGAACGGCGACAGGAAGCGGTCCTCGTACTCGCCGGTGCGCGCGGCGATCTTGTCGGTGTCGCCGAGCTCGCTGCGGAAGATGATCTCGACGGCGCCCTTGGCGCCCATCACCGCGATCTGCGCGGTCGGCCAGGCGTAGTTCAGGTCGGCGCCGACGTGCTTGGAGGCCATCACGTCGTAGGCGCCGCCGAAGGCCTTTCGCGTGATGATCGTCACCAGCGGCACCGTCGCCTGGGAGTAGGCGAACAGCAGCTTGGCGCCGTGCTTGATCAGGCCGCCGTATTCCTGCGCGGTGCCCGGCAGGAAGCCCGGAACGTCGACGAAGGTCACGATCGGGATCGAGAAGGCGTCGCAGAAGCGCACAAAGCGGGCGGCCTTGCGCGAGGCGTCCGAGTCGAGGACGCCCGCCAGCACCATCGGCTGGTTGGCCACGAACCCGACCGTGCGGCCCTCGATCCGGCCGAAGCCGGTCATGATGTTGCGGGCGTAGGCCGCCTGGATCTCGAAGAAGTCGCCCTCGTCGACGACCCGGCGAATCAGCTCGCCCATGTCGTAGGGCTTGTTCGGGTTGTCCGGGATCAGCGTGTCGAGCGACTTGTCGAGCCGCAGCGGGTCGTCGAAGCTCTCGATCTCCGGCACGCCGTCGATGTTGTTGGCCGGGAGGAAGTCGAGCAGCCGGCGGATCTGCAGGATCGCCTCGACGTCGTTCTCGAACGCGCCGTCGGCGATCGACGACTTCGTGGTGTGGACCTTGGCCCCGCCGAGCTCTTCCGCGGTGACGACCTCGTTGGTGACGGTCTTCACCACGTCGGGACCCGTGACGAACATGTAGCTCGTGTCGCGGACCATGAAGATGAAGTCGGTCATCGCCGGCGAGTAGACGTCGCCGCCCGCGCACGGCCCCATGATCACCGAGATCTGCGGGATGACGCCGGACGCCGCGACGTTGCGCCGGAACACCTCGCCGTAGCCGCCGAGCGCCGCCACGCCCTCCTGGATGCGCGCGCCGCCGGCATCGAAGATGCCGATGATCGGGGCGCGCATCTTCAGGGCCATGTCCTGGACCTTGATGATCTTCTGCGCGTGCGTCTCGGAGAGCGAGCCGCCGAACACGGTGAAGTCCTTCGAGAACAGGAACACGGTCCGGCCGTTGACCGTGCCCCAGCCGGTGACGACGCCGTCGCCGGGGATCTTCTGCTTCTCCATCCCGAAATCGGTCGAGCGGTGCTGCACGAACATGTCGAACTCCTCGAACGACCCGTGGTCGAGCAGGAGCTCGATGCGCTCGCGCGCCGTGAGCTTGCCGCGCTTGTGCTGGGCGTCGACCCGCTTCTCGCCGCCGCCGAGGCGGGCGAGCGACCGGCGCTCCTCGAGCTTTTCCAGAATGTCCTTCATGGGTCGAGCGGTCCTGCCTCGGGCGTCGGAAGAGTCTTGTCTTGCCTAAACTGGCCGAGGAGGCCGGCCCGCTCAAGCTTCGAAGCGCCTTAGCACGCGGTTCCGCGCCGGGGAATTGAACCTGATTTGGCGAGGCGACAAGGCGAATTTTCCGGTGCGCGACCGCTCCGGCAAAGCCTGGCCCACCACCTCGCCGGGCGCGCCAGCGCGACCACTTCGCTCAGCGCGCGAGCGCCGCCACCTCGGCCGCGGCCAGGAACTCGACCTTGCGCCCGGCGAGCCGGGTCGCGGCATCCTCGTCGGCGCCCCAGACGGCAGACTGGTAGGTCTCGTCGACATGGGCCGCGTCCCAACCCTCCTCCGCGGTAAGGCGGCCGGCGAGCACCGCCAGCGCGATCAGCAGAGAGCCGGTCAAGGTCGTCAGGGTGTGGAAGGCGGCGAGCCGGAACGGGTCGTCGATCGCCGACACCGCCCGGCGCAGGGCCGCGACCGAATCGTCCGGCTGCGTGACGTGCATCACGCCCTCGCTCAGGATCAGCCGGGCGCCCAGCGCCTCGCGCGCCCACGCGACGATCGGGTCCCAGGCTTCGGCTTGCGCCGCGACCAGGCGCTCGGGCGAGCCGGCGCGATAGGCGACGAGGTCGGTGCCGGCGTAGGGCCATAGATCCTCGGCCACCGCCGCCATGCGCGGGGCGACGCCGTCGATCGCGGTGTTGATCAGCCGGGTGAACGGCATCCTGGCCGGGTCGATGGTCTCGCCCTGCGCCGCCCACTCGGCGGCGAGGCGCTCGGCCAGCGCCCGCGTCGGCGCCGCCAGCGGGTTGCGCGCCGGCGTGTTGGCCGGGCGTCCGTCCAGCGTCAGGCGGAAGCCGCCCGCGCCCTCCGCGAACCCGGTCTCCTTGTAGAAGCGCTTCGGCAGCACCGGCTTGCCGTGGTCGCGCACCGCCCGCATCGGGTCGGGGCGCGGGGTGTCGGAGGGCTGGCCCAGCCAGTCTTGCGTGACGTCGTCGCTCATGGTTCGGAGATAGGCGATCGGGTGCGGTTTCGCGAGCCCGATCAGCCGCCGGACCCGTCCCGGAACAGGTCGCCGAGGGCCGAGGCCGTGTCCACGACGGTCACGGCGCCGGCGCCGAACAGGGCGCCGGCGGGATGATAGCCCCAGGCGACGCCGATGGCCGCAGCGCCCGCCGCCACCGCCATCGCCATGTCGTAGCTGGTGTCCCCGACCATCACGGTCGCCGACGGGCCGACGCCCGCCTCCGCCATCGCCTGGAGCAGCATCGCAGGATCGGGCTTCGAGGGCGCGTCGTCGGCGGTCTGGGTGGTGGCGAACCACCCTTCCCAGCCGTTGAAGGCGACGAGGTGGTCGACGCCGCGCCGCGACTTGCCGGTGGCGATGCCGAGCCGCACGTCGTCGCGGGCGTGCAGCCGCGCGATCAGCTCGCCCATGCCGGGAAACAGCGGCTCCTCGTAATCCGGGTCGAGCCGGAGGGCGTTGAACGCACGCTTGTAGCTCTCGGACAGCTCGGCGACCGGGCCGTCGTCCCCGACGAGGCGCCGGAACGCCTGGGGCAGCGAGAGGCCGACTACGGAAAGCGATTCGGCGCGGCTCGGCGCCGGAAGCCCATTCTCGGCGAACGCCGTGCCCTGCGCGGCGACGATCAGGTGCTGGCTGTCGACCAGGGTGCCGTCGACGTCGAAGACGACGAGCTTCACGTGCCGGGACGGCAGGGCCGCCTCACGGCCTGCGCTCCGCGGGAGACGGCGCCGATGGCGTCGGCGGGGCCGACGCGGGCGCCGTCGCGGCCGTCGGGGCCGCCTGCTGCTGCGCCGCCGACGGGGTGCGCGGCCGCTCGTAGCCGAGCTTGCACCGGATCAGGAATCGGCGCCGCCTGCCGCCGTGGAGCGCGCGCGCATGCGAGGCGCGGTTGCACGCGGCGTACGAACGCCGCCGCTTGTCGCCGCTGCGGGCGCTGGGCGGCCCCGCGCGGCCCAGCGACGGCTGCGCCTGCGCGCTCGGGGGCGCCGCGGGCGCGGCCGTCGCCAGCGTCTCGGGGCCGAGCAGGCCGAGGGCGGCGAGGCAGGCCAGCGTCGTGAGCTTCATGTCGATTAGGTCTCACCACGAGGGTCGATGTCGGCCGGGTGCCCAGGGCGGATGGCCGCCGGCCCGGTGCCCTTCGAGGATATGAGCCTCGTGGGGCGGTTGCCAACCCTCGCGGCCCGCGCGGTGCATGACGGCCGGGCGCCGCCGCGATCACGAACGCTTGGCCTCACGCCTCCGGCGCGTCGACGATCGGGTCGTAGCGCGCGGCATCGAAACCGAGCAGGTTCCAGCTCTGGGCCATGTGCGGCGGCAGCGGCGCGCTCACGTCGATCGGCTTGCCGGTGCGCGGATGCGGGATCACGATCCGGCGGGCGAGCAGGTGGAGCCGGTTCTGGATGCCGCCGGGCAGCGCCCAGTTCTCGACCGAGAAGTATTTCGGGTCGCCGACGATCGGATGCCCGATATGGGCGGCATGCGCCCGCAATTGGTGCGTCCGCCCGGTCACCGGCTTGAACGACAGCCACGACACCTTCTGCGCCGCCTGGTCGACGGTGGCGTAGTAGGTCAGCGCGTGGGTGGCGCCCTCCTCGCCGTGCTGGGCGATCCGCATGCGGGCGTCGGCATCGGTCGGCTCCTCCTTGACGAGGTAGGTCGAGACCCGGCCTTGCGGCGTGCGCGGCACGCCGGCGGTGAGCGCCCAGTAGATCTTCCGGGCCGCCCGCGAGCGGAAGCTCTTGGCGAGCGTCGCCGCCGCGACCCGGGTCTTGGCGACGATCAGGCAGCCGGCGGTGTCCTTGTCGAGGCGGTGGACGAGGCGCGGCTTCTGCCCGTCTGGGCCGGCCAGCGCCTCGAGCAGCCCGTCCACGTGCCGGACGGTGCCCGAGCCGCCCTGGACCGCCAGGCCGAACGGCTTGTTCAGCACCATCATGTCCGCGTCCTCGTAGAGAATCAGCGAGCGGATGTACTCGGCGTCGTTCTGGTCCCGCACCGGGTTGCGCGGCCGGTCGGCGGGCTGGTCGAGCTTGAGCGGCGGCACCCGCACCGCCATGCCCGGCTCGAGTCGGTCGTTGGGCTTGGCGCGCTTGCCGTCGACCCGCAGCTCGCCCTTGCGGACGATGCTCTGGACCCGGGCGAAGGGCAGCTGCGGGAACCGCGCGGTGAGGAAGCGGTCGATCCGCATCCCGGCCTCGTCGGTCTCGACGGTCAGCGTCTGCACGCCGGACGCCAGCGTCGCCGAGGCCGCCGCGCGCTGCTGGCGCCGGGTCGGTCCCTCGGCGAGGGGCGCCGGCATCTCGTCGGCCGGCCGCGGACGGGTCGCCCGCGCGATCGCCGGCTTGGTACGGGACGGCTCGGCGCGGGTCTGCTCCGTCGAGGCGTGCTCCTCCGGCGCCGGGCGCCGCGGCGCGCGGGCGGGCCGGGGGGCCGGCTCGGCCCCCTCGACCTCGGCCCAGGGCGACCGTCCGGTCGCGTCGTCGCCTCGAAGCTGCGCGGCGCGCTGGGCCGCGTCCAGCGCCGAGCTGCGCGGACCGGTGCCGGCGCGCTCGGACCGGCCGAATCGCGGCTTCCCGGGACCGCCGGCGCGGGGGCCGCGGCTCGCGCTCTTGCCGAAGGCGGCCTTTCCGGCCGCGGCTTTGCCGGCCGCGGACTTCGCGGCGGGCGGACGGCCGGAGCCCTTGCCGACGGTCTTGCCTGCGCCCTTGTCCGGGCCCCGGCCGGAGCCTTTCCCGGCCGAGCCGCCGCCGCGTGGTGGATTGCCTGTCATGCGAGGGCGTTAGCACCCGCCCGCGGCGGCGACAATTCGCCCTCGCCGCACGGCAGGCCGGCGTCGCGGCTCAGGCCGCCCGGCGGATCGCCTCGATGGTGAGACCGATGCCGACCGAGCCGAAGGTGTCGCCCTCGACGACGCGGGCGCCGGGCAGGCAGGACGTCAGCCCTTGGCGGACATGCGGCAGGCCGGTGGAGCCGCCGGTAAGGAACAGCGAATCGATCCGGTCCGCGCGCAAGCCCGCCTGGGCGAGGCAGCGCCCGACCCGCTCGGAGATCCGCACCGCCAGCGGTTCGGTGTGGGACACGAGGGCCGTCCGGTCGACCGAGGCCGCCAGGCCCGGCTCGACCCAATCGAGATCGACCTCGGAGGCGCCGTCGTTCGAGGCGGCGATCTTGGCGCCCTCGACGGCGATGGCGAGCGAATGCCCGCGCTCCAGCTCGACCACCGTGCGCAGGCGCTCGACGAGGTCCGGACGCGCGCCGTCGCGGATGATCTCGGCGATCTCGCGCAGGGTCTTGGCGTTGTAGAGCCGGTTGATGCTCGACCACGTGGCGAGGTCGTGGAAATAGGCGTTCGGCACCGAGAGCTCGGGGCGCTTCATCGGGCTGCCAAGGCCGAGCAGCGGCATCACCGTGCCGAGGCTGAGGAAGCGGTCGAAGTCGGTGCCGCCGATGCGGACGCCGTCGTTGGCGAGGATGTCGTCGGCCCGCTCCGCCTTAGCATGCCGCTCGGGCGACAGCCGCACGATCGAGAAGTCCGAGGTGCCGCCGCCGATGTCGGCGATCAGCGCGATCTCCTCGCTGCGGACGCTCTGCTCGTGGTCGAGCGCCGCGGCGATCGGCTCGTACTGGAACGAGACGTGGCGGAAGCCGATGCTCTCGGCGATCTCGCGGAGGGTGTCCTCGGCCCGGCGGTCGCCCTCGGCGTCGCCGTCGACGAAGTGGACCGGGCGCCCGTGCACCACCGTGTCGAAGGTCTCGCCGGCCGCGGTCTCGGCCCGCGCCTTCACCGCGGCGAGGTAGCGCCCGATCACGTCGCGGAAGCGCACGCGCTCGCGCCCGACCGGGGTCGTCTCCTCGATCAGGCCGGAGCCCAGCACCGACTTGAGGCTGCGCATCATCCGGCCCGGCGTGCCCTCGACATAGGCCTCTGTCGCCGCCCGGCCGATCACCGCCGCGCGGTTCGGCTCGAAGAAGATCGCGCTCGGGATGGTGACGTGGCGCCCCTCCAGCGGGACAAGGCGCGGACCCGGCGCGGTGCGGTGTCCGAGGGTCGTGTTCGACGTGCCGAAATCGAGGCCGCAGGCCGCCATCGGGTCTTTGTCTTTCGCGAAGGGTCGGGGGGCGGGTGCCCTACAGGCTGGCGGGCCCCCGGTCCAGCGTTCACAGCCAGCGCGGTGCGAGGAAGATCGCGAGCGCGGCCAGCAGCCATGCACAAAGCCCGCCGAGGAGGGCGACGCGATGGTCGCAGAACCCGCCGAGCCACCACGCCACGGCGAGGAAGACGAGGTAGGCGGGAATCGTGCGGACGCCCGCGAGGCAGGTCTCGCGGAAGGCGCCGGCCTCGCCCTTCGCCCCGACCGCGAGCAGCGCGATGATCGCGAAGGTCGGTGCCAGCGGCAGGATGCCGGGCAGGACGTTGCCGCGGCGCGAGGCCAGCACGATCGCCATCGTCACGAGGCCGCCGGCCACGCCTTTCAGGAGGTCGTCCATGCCGGCGCTCATCCCTCCTCGCGCCGCGCTTTCCGAAGCTGCTCCCAGTGGGCGAGCCGGTCGCGGTAGCGGCTCTCCATGCCGCGGTCGGTCGGCGCGTAGAGGTGCTGGCGGCCGAGCCGTTCCGGCCAGTAATCCTGCCCCGAGAACGCCTCCGGCTCGTCGTGGTCGTAGCGGTAGCCCTCGCCGTAGCCGAACCGTTTCATCAGCTTGGTCGAGCCGTTGAGGATGGTGCGCGGCGGCGGCAGCGAGCCATGCTCCTTGGCGATGCGGGTCGCGGCCTTGTAGGCCTCGTAGGCGGCGTTCGATTTCGGGGCGCAGGCGAGGTAGATCACGGCCTGTGCCAGGGCGAGCTCGCCCTCGGGGCTGCCGAGGAAGTCGAACGCGTCCTTGGCGGCGGTGGTGATCACCAGCGCCTGCGGGTCGGCGAGCCCGATATCCTCCACCGCCATCCGCACCAGCCGGCGGGCGATGAACAGGCGGTCCTCGCCGCCGTCGAGCATGCGGCAGAGATAGTACAGGGCCGCGTCCGGGTCCGAGCCGCGCACCGTCTTGTGCAGCGCGCTGATCAGGTTGTAGTGGCCCTCCTGCGCCTTGTCGTAGATCGGCGCGCGGCGCTGGACGAGCGTCTGCAGCACCTCCGCGTCGAGGATCTCGTCGGGCTTGGCGGAGCGCCAGACCTCTTCGCACAGGGTCAACGCCGCGCGCCCGTCGCCGTCGGCCATGCGCACGAGCACGCCCCGCGCCTCCTCGGTGAGCGGCAGCGCCTGGCCCGTCAGGTCCTCCGCCCGCGCGATCAGCTTGGCGATGGCGCCGTCGTCGAGCGCGCGGAACAGCAGGACGCGGGCGCGCGACAGCAGCGCTGCGTTGAGCTCGAAGGACGGGTTCTCGGTGGTCGCCCCCACGAGCGTCACCGTCCCGTCCTCCATCACCGGCAGGAAGGCGTCGAGCTGCGCCCGGTTGAAGCGGTGGATCTCGTCGACGAAGAGCAGCGTCCCCTGCCCCGTCGCCCGGCGCTTGCGCGCGGCCTCGAACACCTTGCGCAGGTCGGGCACGCCGGAGAAGATCGCCGAGATCTGCTCGAAATGCAGGTCGGTCTCGTGCGCGAGCAGGCGCGCCACCGTCGTCTTGCCGGTGCCGGGCGGTCCCCAGAACACCAGCGAGCCGAAGGTCCGCCCACGCAGCAACCGCGTCAGCGCGCCGTCCGGGCCGGTGAGGTGATCCTGGCCGACGACCTCGGCGAGCGTGCCGGGCCGGAGCCGGTCGGCGAGCGGGCGGGGCGCCGACGCATCGAGGCCGGCGGTTGCGAACAGGTCGGGCATGCCGGCATCAACACCCTGCGCCCCTCCCTCGGCAAGGGCCGCCGAACGTCGGGTCGGCCTGATTCGAGCGGCCGGGATCGGCGCCACGCGGGCGCGTGTGCCCGACGAAGGGCGAAAGGCTCCATTTACCCCCGCGACCGAAGTCTTCGTCCGGCGTCCGCCAAACGAGCCGCGCCGCCTGCCGCCGCCAGGACGCGTGAGACTCCCTTAAGCTCGCCCGTGCTCAGGGTGAGACCGATCGGGGGGACGGTTCATGATCGGAAAACGCGGCAGCTGGGGCGAAGGAGAGCTTTACGAGGTTCTCTGCTTGCTGATGATCGGTGCGTGTTTATGGGTCATCGGAATTCAATTTGAGGTTTTCTCCTGGCTCAATGCTTTCGTCCAGGCGCACCAGCTCTCCAACGAGTTCATGCTCGTGGCGCTGATGGGGATGGCGGTGTTCGTCGCCAGTCTGCGGAAGTCCCTGCTGCTGCGGGTGGCGATGCGCGAGCGCGACATCACCGCCGCCGAGGCCGAGGCGGTGGCACGCCACGACGTCCTGACCGGGCTCGCCAACCGCCGCCTGTTCCTGGAGACGCTGGAGCGCCGCAGGGCGGCCGCGACCCTGGTCCCGACCCATGCGGTGCTCCTGGTCGACCTCGACCGCTTCAAGCCGGTCAACGACATCTACGGGCACGCGGCCGGCAACGCCGTGCTGTGCGCCGTCGCCGAGCGCCTGTCCGCCCTGACGCCCGACGCCGGCCTCGCGGCCCGTCTCGGCGGCGACGAGTTCGCCCTGCTCGTGCCGCTCGACGGCGGCAGCGACGGCCTGACCCGGCTCGCGCAAGGGTTGATCGCGGCGATCGCGGCGCCGATCCAGTGGCAGGGCAACGAGCTGAAGGTCGGCGCGACCATCGGCATCGCCCTGATCTCGGCCGACCAGGCGGATGCCGACGTGGTTCTGCATGCCGCCGACCTCGCGATGTACCAGGGCAAGAAGGACGGCCGCGGCGTGTTCC
Source organism: Methylobacterium sp. E-025 (assembly GCF_022829705.1). Taxonomy (NCBI): domain Bacteria; kingdom Pseudomonadati; phylum Pseudomonadota; class Alphaproteobacteria; order Hyphomicrobiales; family Methylobacteriaceae; genus Methylobacterium; species Methylobacterium sp. E-025. The sequence goes on along the minus strand of NZ_JAKSYR010000018.1, from coordinate 4,953 downwards.
GCGTGTTCAAGAGCGCGATGGACATCGAGCTCAAGGCGCGGGCCCAGCTCGAGAGCGAGCTTCGCGAGGCGATCGCGAGCGGCGCGATCGAGCCGTACTACCAGCCGGTGGTGACGCTGCCGGAGAAGACGCTGGTCGGCGTCGAGGTGCTGGCCCGCTGGCGGCACCCGGTCCGCGGGCTGCTCGCGCCGGCCTGCTTCATCGGGATCGCGGAGGAGACCGGCCTCATCGCCGAGCTCAGCATGAAGCTCCTGCGCCAGGCCTGCCTCGACGCCCGGGACTGGCCGCCCCATTTCCAGCTCGCGGTCAACATCGCGCCGCAGCAGTTCCAGGACCGCTGGCTGTGCGAGCGCATCCTCGCGATCCTGACCGAGACCGGCTTCTCCCCGAGCCGCCTCGAGGTCGAGATCACCGAGACGGCCCTGGTGCAGGACCTGGAGGCGGCCCGCACGACCCTGACCTCGCTGCAGAACCTTGGCGTGCGCATCGCCCTCGACGACTTCGGGACCGGCTATTCCAGCCTGTACCACCTGCGCGAGCTCAAGTTCGACAAGCTGAAGATCGACCGCACCTACGTCGACACCATCACCATGAGCGCCGAGCGGGCCAAGCTCGTCGACGCGATCATCAAGCTCGGCGCCAGCCTCGGGCTGGTCACCACCGCCGAGGGGATCGAGACCGATGCCAGCGTCGACTGGCTTTCCGACCAGGGCTGCGACTACGGCCAGGGCTACCTGTTCGGCGCCCCGATGCCGAAGGACGCGATCACCGCGCTGATCGGCAAGCCGCTCGAGGAGATCCAGGCCACCGCCATCGCGTTCCAGGCGGCCTGAGGCCGGGGTCGCGTCCGGGCCGGTGCGGCCTCAGCCGCCGAACATCGAGGTCAGCACCTCGCCGTTGCGGTTGATCGCGATCTCCCAGGCGCTCTGCACGGTGCGGGTGGCGCGCTCGACGTCCTTCGTCGTCGAGACCGGCTGCCCGTTGATCGAGACCAGCATGTCGCCCTTCTGCAGGCCGGCGCGCGCCGCGATCGAATTCTCGTCGACCGCCTGCACCGCGACCCCGTCGACGGGGAAGTCCATCAGCATCTCCTCGGCGACGGCCGGCGAGGTGTTGATCAGCGTGGCGCCGAAGAACGGCGAGCGCGTGCGGACCTTCAGCACGTCGCGCGGCCGCGTCTCGGGCGCCGGCGTCAGCTTGACCGGGAGCGTGCTGCGGCTGGTGCCGCGCAGGATGCCGAACTTGGTCTGGCCGGTGATGCCCTTGAGCGCGAAGCGGTAGCCGAAGGCTTCCGGGTCGTCGACGCTCAAGCCGTCGACCGTCAGGATCAGGTCGCCGCGCTTCAGCCCCGCCTCGTCCGCCGGGCTCTTGGCCTGCAGGCTCGCCACCAGCACGCCGGTCGGATGGTCGAGGCCCATGCTCTCGGCGATGTCCGGCGTCACGCTCTGCACCCGCGCGCCGAGCCAGGGCCGCCGCACGGTGGTGGCGCCGTTCTTAGCGGTCTCGACCACCGCCTTGACCATGCTGGCGGGGATCGCGAAGCCGATGCCGTGGCTGCCGCCCGACTGCGAGTAGATCGCGGTGTTGATCCCCATCAATTGCCCGCGCAGGTCGACCAGCGCCCCGCCGGAATTGCCCGGATTGATCGCGGCGTCGGTCTGGATGAAGAACTGGTAGTCCGACGAGCCGACCTGGGTGCGCGCCAGCGCCGAGACGATGCCCTGCGTCACCGTCTGGCCGACGCCGAACGGGTTGCCGATCGCCATCACGAAGTCGCCGACCTCCAGGCTCTCCGAGTCGCCGAACGGCATCGGGATCAGCCCGCCGGTCGGGTTGGTGATCCGCACCACGGCGAGATCCGTGCGCGGGTCGCGCAGCACGATCGTCGCCTCGAACTCGCGCCGGTCGGCCAGCGAGACGCGGACCTCGTTCATGTTGTCGATGACATGGTTGTTGGTGATGATCAGCCCCGACGCGTCGACGATGACGCCGGAGCCGAGGGATTTCTGCGCCCGCTCGCCCGGGGCGCCGCCCTGCCCGCGGCCGCCCTCCGCGCCGAAGAACCGGCGCATGAACTCGTCCATGGCACTGGTGCGGGCGTTGGGCCGCTTGTCGATGTGCGAGGCGTAGACGTTCACCACCGAGGGCGCCGCCCGCTTCACCACGGGGGCGAAGGAGAGCTGCACCTCGCCCTTGCCCGTCGGCGCCGCCTTCTCGGGCATCGCCGACTTCAGCGGCGGCGCATCCGGGGTCTTCATGTCCGGTGTCTTGAAGTCCGGTGTCTTGACGTCCGGTGTCTTGACGTCCGGTGTCTTGGCCATCTGCGCGGCGGCGGGGCCGGCGGACAGCATCAGCGCGGCGACCAGGACGATCGGGGTGGACGGGCGAGGCATGCAGGGCTCCGGGCGCTCGGGGTCGTCGGGGCGCCGGGCCGCCCGCGGCGGCGCGGGCCGGCCCGGACCGACGGGCGTTTGCGGCCTGTCTATCGCGGCCGAATGCGGCGCGCGAGAGCCCGATCCCGGGCTCGCGCACGCACGCGTTCAGCCCTTCAAGAACGCCAGCAGGTCGGCGTTCAACCGTTCGGCATGGGTGAACGGCACCGCGTGCGGGGCGCCCTCGTAGACGACGAACGCCGCGCCGGGGATCGCGGCGGCGGCCGCCTTTCCCGATACCGCGATCGGCACGGTCTGGTCGTCGTCGCCGTGGATCACCAGCGTCGGCACCGTGAAATGCGCCATGTCGGCCCGGAAGTCGGTGGTGCCGAAGGCGCTCACGCAAGCGGTCGTCGCCTTGGGCGAGGCCAGCATCGCCAGGTTGCCGGCCCAGGTCATCGTCTCCGTCGAGACCGGCGAGTGGAAGACGCCGGCGCCGAAGAAGGTCTTGGCGAAGTTCGCCAGGAAGGCCGGACGGTCCTTCACGAGGCCGTCGATCATGCCCTGAAAGAGGCTGCCGTCGACGCCGTCGGGATTGTTGCCGGTCTTGAGGAGGTAGGGCGTCACCGCGGAGACCAGCACCGCCTTCGCGACGCGCGCGCCGCCGTGCCGGGACATGTAGCGGGCGATCTCGCCGCCGCCCATCGAGAAGCCGACCAGGGCGGCGTCACGGAGGTCGAGGTGGTCGAGCACCGCCTTCAGGTCGTCGGCGAAGGTGTCGTAATCGTAGCCGGTCCAGGGCTGGTCCGACCGGCCGAAGCCGCGGCGGTCGTAGGCGACGACCCGGTAGCCCGCCTCGGCGAGCACCGGCATCTGATGTTCCCACATGTCGGCGTCGAGCGGCCAGCCGTGGATCAGCACCACCGGCCGGCCGGTGCCCCAATCCTTGTAGTAGAGCCGTGTGCCGTCCTTTGTCTCGATGAAGGCCATGTCTCGCTCCTGCTCGGATGGTCTTCCGCGGCGACCGCCCGGCCGGCGCGCAAGCCTGTCGCCGAAAGCAAGCCGACGACGCGCCGAACGTTCCGAGGCCGCGTAGAATGCAGAAAGGCCGGAGGGGTCATCCCGCCTCCGGCCTTCCGCATCGCAGGTCTCGTGTCGTCGCGTCCCGGGTCGCCGAGGCGGGTCCTCAGGCGTCCTTCTTCTTCCGGGGCGCGCGAGTCTTCTTGGCGGGCGCCTCGGATTCGGCGGCGGGCGCCTCCTCCTCGGTCACCACCGGCTCGGACGGGGCGGCCTTCGCCACGTTCTTGCGGCGCTGCTGGCCGAGGCCGAGGGCGCGGGCCAGCTCGGAGCGCTGCTCGGAGTAGCTCTGCGACGTCATCGGATAGTCGGGCGCCAGGCCCCACTTCGCGCGATACTGCTCGGGCGAGAGGCCGCGCAGGGTCAGGTGCCGGCGCAGGGTCTTGTACTGCTTCCCGTCCTCGAAGCTGATCAGGTAATCCGCCGTGACCGAGCGACGGATTTCCTGAGCGGTCGCCTTCGGCGGCCCGACCTCGGCGACCGGGCCATTTGCACCAGACACGCCGACGATCGCCTCGTGCACATCGCTCAGGAGCTTCGGCAGTTCGGCGCTCTGGACGTGATTGTTGCTGACATAGGCGGAGACGATGTCCGCGGCCAACGTGATGAAGCGGGCCTTGTCGATGTCTGGTTCACTCATGATCTTCGTACCGTCATTCTGACTTCGGGTGATAGTTCGAACCGTAAGCTCAGTTTCGGCACCCGGCAAGACTATTTCGGGGTTTTTGACCGAATCCTGAGGAATTCCGGCCTGATCGGCGGTACTCCGGCGCAATGCGCAGATCAAGAACCTCAGCGATGCGGACAAACGTTCGGAAATGTCGGCCGATTCGAACTAAATTGTGCGCAATTCTCCCGCGCGGTCGCACCAATCCATGATTGTTGGGAAAAAATCCTGATGCCGATCCTGCGGCGATCGCGCGCCGCAACACCTTGCTGGGCGTATCGGTCAGGTGGTTCTAGTACCGATGGACTAGCCGTTTTTCGCTGCTGGGGCGCTGCGCGGTGCGCGGCGCAGCGATCGACCGACGGGCGAAAGCCCGGATGGGCCGTTCCCGGCGAAGGGCAGGTGATTCGCGTTGCGCGATCACCGCGGCGGTCGATCCGCCAAGGGCGGCCGACGGCACGCCGAGGCGCGCTCGAACGCGGACCGGCATGATCCGAGGTTCGCGCGTCGAATCGACGAGGATGCCACGCGAGAACGCCGGTGGCCGACGCGACCGTCCTGCGGCGGTTGCCGCGCCGGATCCGTCCTCGACGTCGAACCCGACAGGCGTGCCCCTCCCGCCCGGGCTCGCCGTCGGCGCCGCGGCACGCCGGGATTGTCCCGGAACCGCGTCCGGGGGCGTTGCGAGCCGGTCGTCGCCTACCGTGAGTAGGCGTAGACGGAGGCTGCGGATGCGACGGGGCCTGCGACGGTGGAGAAGACGCTGACGACCTTGGAGACTTCGGTGAAGGGGGCGTTGGAGACGTAGACGAGGTCGCGGTTTCGCATGCGGAAGGC
>NZ_JAKSYR010000010.1:0-21702 GCF_022829705.1 Methylobacterium sp. E-025 | reverse complement strand
GAGCAGGTGCGGGATGCCGTCGTAGACCGACAGCTCCAGCATCTTCGGGTCGACCATGATCAGGCGGCACTCCTCCGGCTTCATCCGGTAGAGGAGCGAGAGGATCATGGTGTTGATCGCCACCGACTTGCCCGAGCCGGTAGTGCCGGCCACCAGCAGGTGCGGCATGCGGGCGAGATCGGCGATGATCGGCTCGCCGCCGATGTTTTTTCCCAAGCACAGCGCGAGCTTGTGCTTGCTGGCGAAGAAGTCCGGCGCCGAGAGCAGCTCGCGCAGGAAGACCGTCTCGCGGATCTCGTTCGGCAGCTCGATGCCGATGACGTTGCGGCCGGGCACGACGGCGACGCGGGCCGAGACCGCCGACATCGAGCGGGCGATGTCGTCCGACAGGCCGATGACGCGGGAGGACTTGGTGCCGGGCGCCGGCTCGAGCTCGTAGAGGGTCACGACCGGGCCGGGGCGCACGGCGAGGATGTCGCCGCGCACGCCGAAATCCTGAACCGTCTGCTGCAGGTTGAGGGCGTTCTGCTCCAGCACGTCGGCATCGACCTCGGGGCTCTCGCCGGGCACCGGCATGGCGAGGAGATCGAGGGCGGGAAGCTCGTAGTCGGCGTTCTCGACCGAGGCGATGGCGAGGTGCCGGCCGGCGGCGATCAGGTGTGGGCGGCCGACGATCGGCATCGCCGGGGCGGGGATCGCGGGCGCCTGGACGACCGGTTCGGCGTAGGCCTCCACGGGGGCGGGGACCTCCTCGGGCTCGGGGGCCGGCGCGACCGCGACCGGCTCCGGTGCCGGGGCGGCCTTGCCGCGCAGCAGCACGGGACGCGGCGGGATCGGGACGATCACCGGCGGCGCGGCGGTCGGCATCGCGAAGGAAGGCTCGAAGGCGTGCGCCGCGAAAGCATGCTCGCTGAAATCCGGCTCGGCGAAATCCGGCTCGGCAAAGTCCGGCTCGGCAAAGTCCGGCTCGGCGTTCTCGAAGCCGAGCTCGATCTCCGGCTCGCGGACCTCGGGCAGAGAGACCTCGGGCAGGGAGACCTCGGACAGGGAGACCTCGGGCAGGAACGGTCGCGGCGAGGCGACCGCCGGCTCCATCGAGCGCGCGGGCCGGATCGCGGCGCGGGCGGCCATGGCCGACAGGACCGGTGCACGGCGGATCTCGACGGTCTCGGCAGGCGGCGGAGAGGGGAGGGGGGTTCCGGGTCCGAACACCAGCGACAGGGCCGGGCGGGCGGGCACCGTCGGCTCGGACCCATCCATGCCGGCGTCGTCCGAGCGGCCGATGCCGCCCTGGCTGGCGTTGTCCTGACCGTGCGCGGGATGCAGCGGGCGGTCGAAGCGCACGAGACGGTCGAGGACGTAGACCGGAGCCGGCGGAAGCGAGCGCAGGTGGGAGATGTCGACCGGCACCGAGACGTAGCGCTCGGACGGGACGGACCCGGCCGGCGCGGCGACGGGAGCCGCCTGCGCTGCCTCCGCGCTCGGGTCCGTCTCCAGCATCGCATCGCGGCCACGACCCTGGGCGGCCTCGGGCTGGATCGCCTCCCAGGCCTCGGCCGAGGACCAGTCGCCGGCCTCGAACCACGGCTGGACGTCCGACCAGTCGGGCAGCTCCGACAGATCGCGGGCTTCCGCCGGCACGACCGGGGCGGGCGCGGTGCCCGCCGACAGCTCGACCGCCGGACGCGCCGGGCGGCGATCGGGCGTGCGGAAGAAGCGGACGCCGGGCGGCGGGACGAAGGGCTGGCGCCAGAGCGGCAGCGGCGGCCCGGGCGGGATCGCGCTGGCTTCGGCCGCGGCCTGCTCGGCCTCGGCGGCGGCGCGGGCCGCCTCGGCATCCGCCTGCGCCTGCGCCGCGCGCTCGGCGGCGTCGCGCTCGGCGGCCGCGGCCAGCATCGCGGCCTGGGCCTCGGCCCGCGCCAGGTCGAGGGCGTTGCGCTCGGCTTCCAGCGCGCGCTGGCGGCGCTCCTGCAGGATGGTGTCGGGGGTGCGGGTGTAGCGCACGGCCGAAGGGACGGGCGAAGCGACGGCTGAAGCCGTCGCGGAGCGGTCGGAGGGCCCCGGAACCGAGCGGGCGACGCCGCGCGGCCGGTCGATGTCCTCCGGCGTGATCGCGGCGGGCCGGCGCGGCGAGCGCACGAGCACGCCCGGCGAGGAGGCGGAGGCGTCGATCCGGCTCTCGGGCCGGGCGCCGTCGAGCATGTCGAGGGTCGCCCGGTCGTCGAAGATCTCGGCGGGCCAGGCATGGGCGAACACGGCATCCTGGCCGGCCCGCGAATCGGTCCAGCCGCCGGCATCCGGCTCGGCGCCGCGACCCAGCATCGCGTTCGGCGGCGTGAGCCAGCTCGGCGCCGGCCGGGTGCCGGCGATGGCGTAGCTCGGGCGCTGCGGCCCGCCGACGAGGCGCCGCGTCAGGCTGGCCCGCAGCGACATCAGCCGATGAGCCAGCGCGCCGAGCGTGAGGCTCGGGCGGTCGCCGCCGCGGCTGGGGCGAGAGGGGTCGCGATGAGAATAGGGAGGCCGTCCCGATGCGCGCATGGGTTCTCAAAAACTCGAAACACGGAAGGCCGTCCCGCCCGGAACGGTCGATCCGAGTTAGGCCGAACGTCGTTAACAGAGCCTTGAAACCGGTCCGGCGCGGGCCGCTGGAGGGGCGGGCCGCCAGGCGGTAAGGTGGCGCGGAACTCCTCCCTCGCGCGGGTCGTGACGCCCTTGGCACCCACCCAACTCCCACGGGACTTCCGGTCCCTCTACGCCCAGGGCTTCGCCCGCGTGGCCGCCTGCACCGGGCGCAGCCATCCGGCGAACCCCGAGCGCAACGCCGACGCGATCCTGGCGCTGGCGCAAGACTGTCACCGGCAAGGCGTCGCGGTGGCCGTGTTCCCGGAACTCGCCCTCTCGGCCTACGCCATCGAGGACCTGCTTCTGCAGGCGACGCTGCTCGATGCGGTCGAGGCGGCGGCGGAACGGCTGATCGCCGCCTCGGCGGCCCTGCGCCCCCTCCTCCTCGTCGGTGCGCCCGTGCGCTGGCGCAACCGGATCTACAACGCGGCGCTGGCGATCCAGGGCGGCCGCCTCCTCGGCATCGTCCCGAAGATCCACCTGCCGAACTACCGGGAGTTCTACGAGAAGCGCCACTTCGCCTCCGGCGCCGGCATCGCGGCCGAGACGGTGCGCTTCGCCGGGCACGCCGTCCCGTTCGGCGCCGACCAGCTGTTCGCGGCCGAGGACGTGCCGGGCTTGATCGTCGGCGTCGAGATCTGCGAGGACCTGTGGGTGCCCGACGCGCCGGGCATGCACGCCGCGCTCGCCGGCGCCACGGTGCTGGCGAACCTCTCGGGCAGCCCGATCACCGTCGGCCGCGCGGAGTCGCGCGCCCTGCTCTCGCGCGCCGCCTCGATGCGGGGCCTGTGCGCCTACGTCTACGCCGCCGCGGGGCTCGGCGAATCCACCACCGACCTGTCCTGGGACGGGCAGACCAGCATCGACGAGAACGGCGTGCGGCTGGCGGAAGGGCAGCGCTTCGCCGCCGGGCCGGTGGCGACGCTCGCCGACATCGACCTCGACCTGCTGGCCCAGGAGCGCCTGCAGGCCGGCAGCTTCGACGACAACGCGCGGCCGGGCTCCCGCCCGGCCTACCGCCGGGCGTCGTTCCGCCTCGATCCGCCGACCGGCGACCTCGGGCTGATCCGGCGGATCGAGCGGTTTCCCTTCGTGCCGGCCGATCCGGCCCGCCTCGCGCAGGATTGCTACGAGGCCTACAACATCCAGGTCGCGGGGCTGGCCCAGCGCCTCGAGGCCACCGGCACCCGCAGGGCCGTGATCGGCGTCTCGGGCGGCCTCGATTCGACCCACGCCCTCATCGTGATCGCCAAGGCGTTCGACCGGCTCGGGTATCCGCGCTCGGACATCCTGGCCTATACCCTGCCGGGCTTCGCCACCTCGGAGGCGACGAAGGGGAACGCGCACGCGCTGATGCGGGCGCTCGGCACCACCGCGGCCGAGATCGACATCCGACCCGCCGCGCGCCAGATGCTCGCCGACATGGGCCACCCCTACGCTGCGGGGGAAGCGGTCTACGACGTCACCTTCGAGAACGTGCAGGCGGGCCTGCGCACCGACTACCTGTTCCGGCTGGCCAACCACGCCGGCGCGATCGTCGTCGGCACCGGCGACCTGTCGGAGCTGGCGCTCGGCTGGTGCACCTACGGCGTCGGCGACCAGATGAGCCACTACGCCGTCAACGCCGGGGTGCCCAAGACCCTGATCCAGCACCTGATCCGCTGGACGATCGCCTCGGGCCAGTTCGGCACGGAGGAGGGGCGCGTGCTCAGCGCGGTGCTCGACACCGAGATCTCGCCCGAGCTGGTGCCCGCCGAGGCCGACGCGGCGCCGCAGAGCACCGAGGCCACGATCGGCCCCTACGCGCTGCAGGACTTCACGCTGTTCTATACGCTGCGCCACGGCTTCCGGCCCTCGAAGATCGCGTTCCTGGCCCTGCATGCCTGGGGAAATGCGGCGGCCGGCGCCTGGCCGCCGGATTTTCCCGCCGACAAGCGCGTCGCCTACGGCCTGCCCGAGATCCGGCGCTGGCTCGGGGTGTTCCTGTCCCGCTTCTTCGGGTTCAGCCAGTTCAAGCGCTCGGCCTTGCCGAACGGGCCGAAGGTCTCCGCCGGGGGCGCCCTCTCCCCGCGCGGCGACTGGCGCGCGCCGTCCGACGGCTCGGCCCGGATCTGGCTCGACGAGCTGGAGCGCAACGTCCCCGGAACCGGATCGACACAAACCGGACAGAGTGTGTGATTAACCACACGGTCAAGCCGGATCGTCGGGTACGACGGATCCGGCCAGAGGGGTCGGCCGAGCGGAGATTCTCCGATGCAGAGTTACAACCTGTTCCGCCTGAAGAGCGTCGAGGGTCTGTGCTGCGCCGTTCCCGAGTCCAGCCGCGTCCCGAGCTTCCTCGGCGGCGGCCGCTGGACCTTCGGGGGCAAGCTCGACGAGAGCTCGGGTCTCCCCCTCGATTTCGACGGCCGCGCCGCGCAGACCGGGGTCCGCTTCAACGGCTTCTACCTGTTCCAGACCGTAGACCGGCGCTTTTTATAGGTGAGCCGGGCGGAGTCGGCGATCGCGGCGAGCATTCCTTAAGGGGCGCCGTGGGACGATCGAGCCTGAATTTTCGGTCCTGAGGCTCGTTTCATGTCGTCGGAGAATCGCAACGAGGTCCGGCAGAGGGTGTTCCTCAAGGGACGCATCCTGTTCAACAACGGCTCCTCGAGCATGGATTGCCTCGTGCGGGACTTCTCCTCGACGGGTGCGCGTCTCGTGCTCAGCGAGACCGCGACGCTGCCGGAGATGTTCGACCTCTTCATCCCGCAGAAGGAGCGGACCTACCGCTCGGCGATGCGCTGGCGGCGCGCCGACGGCGTCGGGATCACCTTCGCGGTCGAGACGCCCAAGGCCGCGCCGGCGGTGCCCGCCGCCGAACCTGCAGCGGACGAGACCTCCATCGCCTTCCTGCTCCGCCGCGTGAGCGAGCTGGAGGCCGAGAATGCGGCCCTGCGCCGGCTCCTGACCGGGGTGGCGCCGACCGGTGCAGCGACCGCCGCCTGAGGCCTCAGCCCTTCAGGGCGTCGCGGATCCGCTGGGCGTGGTCCGCGAGCACCGCCGGATCGGCCATCCCGCCCTCGTGGCGCTGGAGCGGCACGCCCTCGAAGCGGGGCACGACGTGGACGTGGAGGTGGAACACCGTCTGCCCCCCGGCCGCCTCGTTGAACTGGAACACCGTCAGCCCGTCCGCCTTGAACGCCGCCTTCACCGCCCGTGCGACCGTCTGCACGCTGGCGGCGAGCGCGGCGAGCGAAGCGGGCTCGGCGTCGAGCAACCCGCGCGCGGGCGCCTTCGGGATCACCAGGGTGTGGCCGGGTCCCTGGGGCATCACGTCCATGAAGGCTAAAGTGTCGGCGTCCTCGTAGACCCGGTGCGCCGGAATCTCGCCGCGCAGGATCTTCGCGAAGATGTTGTCGGCGTCGTAGGTCGTATCCGGCATGCAGGCACCCGTGGTTGCGGCCTCCAGGATGCACCGGCCCGCCTCCGGCGTCCACGCCGCCGGAACTCCCCGGCGGTCCATGCGCTTGTGGTCGGATCGCTGCGGCCCAGCTGCGATCCGACCCGGCGATCGGACAGGACCCCACACGCATGGCACATGAGAGCACCGGCGCCATCTACACCGCCGCCGGCGCCAACCTCGCCATCGCCGTGGCGAAGTTCGTCGGCGCCTTCCTCACCGGCTCGACCGCCATGCTGGCCGAGGGCGCGCATTCGGTGGTGGACACCGCCAACCAGATCCTGCTGCTCGTCGGCCTGAAACGCGCAAAGAAGCCGGCGGATGCCAAGCACCCGTTCGGCTACGGCCGCGAGGTTTACTTCTACGCCTTCATCGTCGCGCTGCTGATCTTTCTCGGCGGCGGCATCTTCGCGATCTACGAGGGCGCCCACAAGATCCGGCATCCCGAGCCGGCGGCCGACGCGAGCCTGTTCGGCTACCCGCTGCCGGGGTTCTGGGTGAACGTCGCCATCCTCGGCTTCTCGGTCGCGGCGGAGGGCTATTCCTGCTTCGTCGCGATGCGCGCGTTCTGGGCCGAGAAGGGCGACCGCTCGCCGCTCAGCGCGATCCGGCGGAGCAAGGACCCGGCGCTGTTCACCATCCTGGTCGAGGACGTCGCCGCCCTGATCGGCCTGGTGATCGCGTTGACCGGCGTAGTGCTGGCGCACGTCCTCGACAGGCCGGCCCTCGACGGATGGTCGTCGGTCGGCATCGGCCTCGTGCTGGTCGGGATGGCGATCTTCCTGATGATCGAGACCCACGGCCTCCTGATCGGCGAGGCCGCCGACCCCGAGGTCGTCGCGGCGATCCAGGAGGTGGTCGGCGCGGAAGCGGGGGTGAACACCGTCAACGAGGTGCTGACCCAGCACATGGGCCCATCCGACATCCTGGTGAACGTCAGCCTCGACATGGCCGACGACCTCAGCGCGGGCGAGGTCGAACGGGTCTCGGCGCGCCTCGACCGCGACCTGAAGGCCCGCGTCCCGAACGTGACCCGCGTGTTCATCGAGGCGCAGGCGCGCGCGGCATCCGTACACGCGATGGGCAGGGTCGCCGCTGAGGCGACGGCCGGCTGACGGTCCGGGAAAAGGTCGGGTGCGACCTACCGGGGCACGTGCCCGATCTGCTGCAGGCTCAGCGCCCAGGTCCGCTCCTGCACGCGCTCGTCGCGGCTGTGGCGCGACGACCCCGTCTCGCGGCTGCGCGCGAAGTAGCGGCCGCTCACGCCCTCGACCGCCGGCGCGGTCGCCACGTGCAGCGTTGTCGTCGCGCCCTCGGCGGGCTTGGTGAGGAACGGCCGGATCAGGTTCCAGGCGAAGCCGAACGCGCCCCCGGTGTTCTTGGCGAAGCCGGTATCGATCACCCCCGGATGCAGGGCGTTCACCGTGACGGGCGTGCCGGCGAGGCGGCGGGCCAGCGCGTAGGTGAACAGCACGTTGCCGAGCTTGGCCTGCGCATACGCCCGCATCGGGCCGTAGGAACGTTCGGCCTGGAGATCGTCGAAGGCGATGCGGCCGCGGGTGTGGGCGGCCGAGGCCACGTTGACGATCCGCGACGCGGCGCCCGGCCGGCCGGAAGCTTTCAGCAGGTCGAGGAGCTCGAGGGTGAGCAGCACGTAGCCGAGATGATCGAGGGCCCAGGTGCGCTCCAACCCGTCGACCGTGACGAGGCGACGGTCGAAGATCGCGCCGGCGTTGTTCACCAGCACGTCGAGGCACGGGTAGGCGGCACGAACTTCGCCCGCCAGGCGCCGGATCTCGGCCTGCGACGAGAGGTCGGCGACGAAGGTGTCGACCGGCGCCCCGGGCACCGCGGCAGAAATCGCGCGCGCCGAGGCGGAGACCTTCCCCGCGTCCCGGCCGACGATGCCGACCCGGGCGCCGGCCTTCGCCAGCCCCAGGGCGGTCTCGTAGCCGATCCCGGAGGTGGCGCCGGTGACGATGCAGGTGCGCCCGTTCAGGACGGCGCCCGGCCGCGGGTCCGAGGCCACCGTCCGGGCCTCAGAACACCGCCTGCCCGACGGCGAAGGCGATGACCACGATGACGATGGCGATGACCAGGAAGATGCCGAACAGGATGCGGGCGAGCGATCCGGCGCCCGAGGCGATCCCGGTGAAGCCGAGGCCGCCGGCGATCACCGAGACGACGAAGCAGATGAGGGCCCATTTGAGAAGGGTCATGCCGAACACTCCGGAACGAACCGGCGAACGGCCGGCAGGGAAGGCGACCGATCAATGCGGGCCAAGCTCAACCGTTCCCGCCCACGCGCGCGTTCGATCCGTTATTTCTCGCCCTCATTTCTCGCCCTCGATTCGCGTCTCGTCCTTCGCCGGCTCGGCGCGCGCGAGCATGATCTCGGCGAGCGTGTGGTACAGCCCGGTGCCGCAGACCGTCTTGGAGGCGGCGTCGGCGAGCACCGCCGCGATCATCAGCGGGATCATCAGCGCGTGATCCTGGGTCATCTCGGTGACGATGACGAAGGCGGTGATCGGCGCCTGCAGCACGCCGGCGAGGTAGGCGACCATGCCGGTGAGCACCAGCGCGCCGATCGGCACGCCCGGGAAGACGTCCTGCAGCATGCCCCCGAGGCCGGCCCCGACCGCGAGCGAGGGCGCGAACAGGCCGCCGGGGATGCCGCTGATCGCCGACAGGGCGGTGGCGCAGAACTTCAACGGCGCGAAGTCGAGCCGCGCCGCGGAATCGCCGTGCAGCAGCGCCTTCGCCTCCTCGTAGCCGGTTCCGTAGACCGACCCGCCCGAGGCGAGCCCGGCGAGCGCGACGCCGAGGCCGCAGAGGCCCGCGAAGGCGATCGGATGCCGGGCGATCCAGCGGCCTGCGCGGCCCGGTAGCCCGCGCGCGAACAGGATGACGAGGCGGCTGAAAACGCCGCCGGCGAAGCCGCCCGCCGCTCCGAGGACGACGACGACGAGCCAGCCCTTGCCGAGCGGCAGCGTCACGTCGCTGGTCCCGAAATAGGTGTAGTTGCCGACGAGCCAGAGCGAGGTGAGGCCGGCCGCGACGATGCCGGCGACGATCAGGCCGGACGAGCGCGGCTCGTAGGCGCGGCCGAGCTCCTCGATCCCGAAGACGATGCCGGCCAGCGGCGTGTTGAAGGCGGCCGCGACGCCGGCCGCACCGCCGGCGAGGATCAGGCCGGGCAGCCGGTCCGGCGTCAGGCGCCCGACCGCGGCCATGATCGCCGCGCCGACCTGCACCGTCGGCCCCTCGCGGCCCGAGGAGGCGCCGCAGGCGAGCCCCAGCGTCATCACCACGATCTTGCCGAAGGCGACGCGGAGCGAGATCAGCCGGTGGCGAAAGCCCGGATCGCGGGTGTGGCGCGCCGCGATCACCTGCGGGATGCCGGAGCCCTGCGAGTTCGGGAACACCGTTCGCGCCAGCAGGGCGGCGAGCGCGAAGCCGGCGGGCGTCACGACGAGCGCCGCCAGCGGCGACACGCCGACGAGCGCCTTGAAGCCGACCTGCGCCGCGTCGGCGCATCGCGCCATCAGGACGGCGGCGAGGCCGACGCAGATGCCGCCGACCAGGAACAGCAGCCGTCCGCGCCAGAGCGGATAGGCCCCGATCGAGGCGCTGCGCAGGCGCGCGATCGACGCGCGGGTGCGGAAACGGGGCGGCATGGCGCGAGAACTCGACACGGACGGGGCACGCTCGCCTCGGCAAGCCGACCGGAGCCGGGTTGCGTCAGCCCCCGTGGCTTAAAGCATTTTCGAACGCGGTGAATGCCGGCTCGCGTGAGAAAAATGCGACTTCACGACAAGGCAGAGCATGTTCCCCGATCCGGTGATCTTGGAACATGCTCCCGCGAGGAGCTTGCTATGCCCCGAGGGGCAGGGCGGCTATTTCTCCGCCGCGCAGAGCGTCTCGACGGTCTTCACGTAGGACTTGGCATCGAACTTCTTGAGCGAGTTCTCGCTCTGATAGCGCACGGTGCCGAACACCTTGCGGCGCGCCCACGGGCGGTCGTGCAAGCCGTAGACCCAGGCGACGTTGGTGAACGAGTTCGCATCGCGCCCGTCGAGGAAGTAGCGGTTGTTGATCCGCAGCGTCCGCTCGAAGCCGACCTTCGGCGAGGGCGACCATTCGAGGATCTTCTTGCCCCAGTACATGCGCAGCTGGTTGTGCATGTAGCCGGTCTCGCGCATCTCGGCCTGAGCGGCGTTCCAGTAGCGGTCGTGGGTCTCGCCGGCCGCGAGCTGCGCTTCGGTGTAGCGGTAGGGCCGCGGATCGTCCGCGTGCTCGGCCAGCGTCTTCTGCGCCCAGTCCGGCACCGCCTTGGCGTAGTCGTCGTAGCCGTCGGTGTAGAACACGTGGTTGGAGGCGAGCTCGCGCCGGACGATCAGCTCCTCGAGATACGCCCCGCGGTCGTCGCCGTCGCCGTCCTTGGCTGCGCGCACGGCGAGCGCGATCTCCACCGGCGAGATCTGGCCGAAATGCAGGTAGGGGCTCATGTGCGAGGCGGCCGCCGCCTCGGGCCGGTTGCGGCCGTTGCCGTAGCCGGACAGCCCGTCCGCCAGGAACGCCTTAAGGCGCTTGCGGGCCTGGGTCTCGCCGCCGACGAAGCGCTTCACCGGTGCGATCTCGGTGTCGAGGCTCATGCCGGCCAGGACCTTCATCGGGTCGGACACGTCGATCTCGCTTGCGAGCTTCAGGCCGTCAGCCTCGTGCGCGACCTTGCGGGCCGAGAGCGGCTCCAGGAAGTCGTCCCAGAGCTTGTGCAGCTTGGGCCGAAGCGTGCGGGCGGCGAACTCGTGCTTGGAGGAGGCGACCTCGACCGGCACCACGACGTCGCCCTCGACCTGGACGACGCGGGCCTCGACCGCCTTCGCGATTTCGCCGTACCAGCGCTTCTGGATCGCGAGGTAGCCGCGATCGAGCACGAGGAGCGCCGCGTCGCGGGCGAGGTCGATGGCGATCTCGGCGGGCGAGGCCTTGCGCATCACGAAGCCCACGCCGCGCTTTTCGAGCCCAGACTTCGCATCGGCGAGCCCCTGCAGCAGGAAGGCGTAGTGCCGGGCGTTGGCCTCGGGGAACCCGCTGGCGCCGTCGAGGAGCCCGAAGCAGGCCACCACCGGCAGGCCGAGACGGTTGCCCTCCTCGATCGCGAATTCGAGCGCCGGATTGTGATGCGCCCGGTTCGCCTGCTGCAGCAGGTAGAGCACGTAGGTTCCGCCCTGCCGCGGTGCGGCATCATTGAGGACCCGGAAGCGCTTATCGTGAATCGCCATGTCGTCGCGTCGTCCCCGTCCGGCTCGCATCGCCGAACCGTGTCGGCTCAGCTAGAGCGTGGAGCGCGATCGTCCCGCTGCACGCGAGACGCGATCGCAAGCGGTCCCGCCCGCTTCGACGCTCCGGCGGGGGTGCTAAAAACCTGTTCCTAGTCATAGACTTACCGATTATCGACCGGCGGCAGCCCGGCCATCGAAGGCCGAAAAACGGGTGCGCGCGCCTGCGACATTTTCAGCACATGCCGCGATCGACCCGAGCCCGCCTGCGAGAAACGACAGGATCACTGACCGAAACCCCTTGCATTTCCGATCGGGAGGATCAGATTGTGCAGCGCGGGACGGCGATGGCGTCGCGGTCCTGTTGCCCTTCTTGGGCGTTTCCTCCCTAGACTTCGGGCCGCTCCTTCGGGAGTGGCCTTTTTTCTTGGGCGCGGTCGTCACGAGGCGCTGCGCCCGACGGTTGTGGTGGATCTGTCACTCTGCGCGCCGCGCCGACACCCCCGCCCCCTGGCCTCCCGCCGAGACCCGCCGCAGACTGCGCCCGCAGGCGCCGGAAGTGCGCCGCCGGGAGGAGATCCACATGCGCAAGCTCGGCGAGACGCTGGCGGTCGGGCTGTTCTGGGCCGCGACGGCGGTCGGTCCGTGCGGTGCCGTCGAGGTGCCGACCTTCGAGTTCGACCCGGCCTGGCCGAAGCCGCTGCCGAACGACTGGATCATGGGGCAGGCGGCCGGCGTCGCGGTCGATGCCTAGGACCATGTCTGGGTGGTCCAGCGCCCGCGCACGCTCACCGACGACGAGAAGGCGGCGAGCCTCGATCCGCCGCGGACCAAGTGCTGCAAGCCGACGCCCCCGGTCCTCGAGTTCGACCAGGCCGGCACGGTGCTGCGCTCCTGGGGCGGGCCGGGGCAGGGCTACGACTGGCCCGAGAACGAGCACGGCATCCAGGTCGATCCGAAGGGCTTCGTCTGGATCGCCGGCAACGGCGCGAACGACGGGCAGCTGCTCAAGTTCACCGCCGACGGGCGGTTCGTGATGCAGATCGGCAAGTCCGGGCCGCAGACCGACAGCCGCGACACCAGCCGGCTCGGCAAGCCCGCCAACGTCGACTTCGACGCGGCCGCCAACGAGGTCTACGTCGCCGACGGCTACTACAACCACCGCATCATCGTGTTCGATTCCGAAACCGGGGCGTTCAAGCGCATGTGGGGCGCCTACGGCCGGCCGCCGACCGACGACAAGCTGCCGCCCTACGATCCCGCCGCCGCCCCGTCGCAGCAATTCGCCAACCCGGTCCACTGCGTGAAGATCGCACGCGACGGGCTCGTCTACGTCTGCGACCGGACCAACGACCGCATCCAGGTCTTCAGGAAGGACGGCAGCTTCGTGAAGGAGATGTTCGTCGAGACCAACACCCGCGCCAACGGCTCGGTCTGGGAACTCGCCCTGTGGCCCGATGCCGACGAGAGCTTCCTCCTCAATGCCGACGGGGCGAACAACGAGGTCCGCACCCTGTCGCGCGCCACCGGGGAGACCCTCGGCGCCTTCGGCCGCAACGGGCGCGGCGCCGGGCAATTCCACTGGGTCCACAACCTCGCCGTCGACTCGCGCGGGAACGTGTTCACGACGGAGGTCGACACCGGCAAGCGCGCGCAGAAATTCCTCGCCTCCGGCACCTTCGTGCTGCGCAAGCGCACGCCCTGACCGCCGGACGCGCCCGCCGCGCGTTCACGGCCGCTTTCTCGCGCGGATCCGTGCGATACTGTCGCCCGATACGAGCCTGGAAGAACCGTGAGCACGATGGACCCCTTCGGCGACCGAACCGTGCCGGCTCCGCTGGCCAAGCGCCGCGTCCTGCTCGTCGAGGACGACGACTTCATCGTCTCCGACCTGGCGCGCAGCTTCGAGGCGGGGGGCGCCGAGGTGGTCGGGCCGGCAGCCACCGTCGCCGACGGCCTGACGCTGCTCGCCGAGACGCGCGACCTCGATGCCGCCGTGCTCGACATCAACCTGCAGGGCGAGATGGTCTTTCCGCTGGCCGACGCGCTGGCGGCACGCGGCATCCCCTTCGTCTTCGCGACCGGCTACGACCGGGAGATGGTGCCGCCGCGCTACGCCGACGTCGCCCATTGCGAGAAGCCGGTGGAACCGGGGGCGATCGCCCGCGCGCTGTTCGGGGCCTGACCGTCCGATCGAAACAACCTACGCGTCGAGCCCGTCCTCGTCCGCCGACGGGCCGGGCACGATGCCGATCCTCGGCACCAGAGCGAAGCGGATCGTGAAGCGCAGGCCGCCGGGAGCGTAGGCCAGGGTCGTCTCCGCGCCGAACTCGTAGCGCAGCGTGTGCTCCAGCATCTCGGTGCCGAAGCCGCAGCGCGCGGGCTCGGCCGGCAGGTCGCGCAGCCCGGTCTCGGTCCAGGTGAGCGACAGGATCGGTGCCGCCGCGCCGGGCTCCAGGCGCCAGGCGACGGCGATGCGGCCGTCGGGGATCGTCAGCGCCCCGTATTCCATCGCGTTGTTGGCGAGCTCGTGGGCGGCGAGCGCGAACACCTCGGCGGCGCGGGGCGCCAGCAGAACCTTCGGCCCGTCGATCTCGACCTGCTCGCCCTCGCGGGCGAGGAGGGCCAGCAGCTCGTCGGCGAGGATCGAGTGCAGGTCGATGCCGCAGGACGGGGCGGTGATCCCCGCACTCTGCACGCGGGCGATCGCCCCGAGGCGGCCGTCAAGGCGCATCAGGCACTCCTCGACGCTGCGATCGGTGTCCGCCGAGCGCCGGATGATCGCGCGGATCATCGCCAGGGTGTTGCGGGTCCGATGGAGGACCGCGACCATCGCCGGTGCGGTCGAGGTCACCGGCGGCGACCCGAGGTCGAGCCCGGCCGCGCCGAGGTGCCGACGCAGGGCTGCGTTCTCGGCCTCGAGCGCGGCGATCCGACCGTCGATGGTCATCGGGCCCCGGTCCCTGCGAAGCGGTCGCTTCGTTCCGGGGCAGCTTGGCAGGTCTCGGCGTCCGGTGCGAGGCCGACCTCAGTTCGCATCGAGATGCGCGCCCTCGTGATCGAGGTGGAGGTATCCGGGGTCGAACAGCGCGAGCGCCATCAGCGCCGGCAGGTCGTGGATCGTCACGCGTCGGCCCTTCCAGGTGATCTGGCCCGCGCCGCGCAGCTCCTGGAGGGTTCGGTTCACGTGGACGCTCGACAGGCCGAGGGTGTCGGCGAGGTCGGCCTGCGTCACCGGCAGGTCGTAGGCCGTCCCCTCGGTGAGGCCGACCGCGCGCAGGCGCAGATACAATTCGCAGAGCAGGTGGGCAAGGCGCTCGACGGCCGAGCGCTGCCCGAGGCTGACGGTCCATTCCCTTTGAACGGCGGCGTTGTGCAGCATCTCCCACCACAGCGTCTCGGCGATGCGGGGCGAGGCCGCCGTCATGCCCTCGATGGTCTCCTGCGTGATCCGGGCCAGCGTCACCGGCGTCAGGGAAGCGACGGCGTGATCCATGCGGCGCAGGGTGAAGATGTGCGGGTCGCAGAGGTCGCCCGGCAGGAAGAACGCGATGATCTGCCGGCGCCCGTCCTGCAGCTGCTTGTAGCGGCAGGCCCAGCCTTCCAGGACGAGGTTGACGGCCCGCGGCTCGTCGCCCTCGTTGATGATGTCCTCGCGCGCGCCGAGCCGGCGGAGGTTCTGGGCGGTCGCGTCGGAGAGCGCCTTCCGATCCGCCAGGGAGAAGCGGGTGAAGTTCTCCAGCTTCCGAATGAAGGGATTGGTCATGCCGTCTCGAACCTGGCCGCCGCGCAGGCCGCGCCGGTCACGCCGCCTGACGGATATAGGTGTAACCTCTTGACGCTACAACTCATAGGGGCATCTCGATGCGGCAACGGACGCCGTCCGTCCCGAGCTCGAATCGGGCCTGGGCGCGAAGGCTGTAGCTCAGGGCCTTCTCGATCAGGTCGCGCCCGAAGCCGCGGCGCTCGGGCGCGGCCGGCATGACGACGCCGCTCTCGATCCAGTCGAGGACGAGCAGCCGCCCGCCGGCGGGATTCGCGCGCAGGGCCCATCCGATCGCCAGGCGCGCCTCGGCCTGCGCCAGGGCACCGTGCTTGACCGCGTTGGTGGCCAGCTCATGCAGCGCGAGGGCGAAGGTCTGGACGTGCTCGAAGTCGAGGGCGACGGACGGCCCCGAGACGGTGATCCGGTCGTTCTCCTCGCCGCCATGCGCACGCAGCTCGAGCCGCACCAGCTCGGCGAGGTCGACCGCACCGCTGTCGGAGCGGCCGAACAGGCCCTGCACCCGGCCGAGCGCCTTCAGCCGCTCGGCATAGCCCTCGACCGCCGGCCCGGTCCCGAGGGTCTGGCGAGCGATCGACTGGACCACCGCCAGGAGGTTGCGCGTCCGGTGCTGCAGCTCCGCGACCAGGACGCGCTGGCTCATCTCGGCGCGGGCAAGCACCGTGACGTCCATGAAGCTGACGACGACGCCCTCGATCCGGTTCTCGCCGTTCCGGTAGGGCGCGAGCCGCACCAGGAAGCGTGCGGCGTCCTTGCCACGGTCGATCTGCCGCTCGATCGTGTCGCTGCCCCGCATGATCGCGGCGACGTCCGCGGCGAGGTTCGGCAGCGTCAGCCGGCCGGCGAAGTCGGTGATCGGGCGGCCGCGGTCGCTCGGCAGGATGTTGAAGATCTCCGTCACCGCCGGGGTGTAGCTGCGGATCACCAGCTTCTCGTCGAGGAACACGGTCGCGATGTCGGTGCTGGCGAAGAGGTTGTGCAGGTCGGTGTTGGCGCGGTCCAGCGCCTCGACCTTGCCGTTCAGCTCGGCGTTGACCGTGTAGAGCTCCTCGTTGACCGATTGCAGCTCCTCCTTCGAGGCCTCCAGCTCCTCGTTGGTCGATTGCAGCTCCTCGTTGACCGAGACCAGCTCCTCGTTGGAGGATTTCAGCTCCTCCAGCGCGGTCTCGTACTCCTCGATCAGCGATTGCAGGCGCTCGCGGGTCTCGCGCAGCTCGCGCTTGAGCTGGAGCGCGACCTCGTCCTGGGCCGAGACCGAGCGCTTCTGCGCCGCCTCGCGGCTGATCGACGGCCCCTCGTCGCTGAACAGCACCAGGAACAGCGGTTCCTCGGAGCGCTGCGCCACCAGGGGCTCGACGGTAACGGTGACGATCTGCACGCGGCCGTCGTCGCCCTCCACGACGAGTCCCTCACGCACCGCCTGAGCGTTGGTGTCGACCGCCTCGCGGAACGCCGCCCGGAGCTCGAGCCTGAGGCCCTTGCGCGCCATCGTCAGGAGCTGGCGGGTGGGAAGGCCCGGCGCCGCCTCGAGGTACTTGCCGGTCCGGTTCGAGTAGTAGACCACGTCGCCCTGGCGGTTGACGGCGACGTGGGGCGGCGAGAACCGCTCGAGAACCTGCACCTCGACCGAATGGCGAAGCGCCAGGCTGCTGCTGCCCGACTGACGCGGCCGCAGATCTCTGATCTGGGACATCGCGCGCAATCCGCTGAGGGCGAGCGGAACGCGCGGCTCCGTCGCGTGGTCGGCGCGACTGCGGAAGATGCGGTGCTTCTTGTCGATCGGCGCGAACAGGTCGGCG
This sequence comes from Methylobacterium sp. E-025, assembly GCF_022829705.1. Taxonomy (NCBI): domain Bacteria; kingdom Pseudomonadati; phylum Pseudomonadota; class Alphaproteobacteria; order Hyphomicrobiales; family Methylobacteriaceae; genus Methylobacterium; species Methylobacterium sp. E-025. The sequence goes on along the minus strand of NZ_JAKSYR010000010.1, from coordinate 4,773 downwards.
AACTGGCTCAGGTTCTCCGACATGCCGAGGAAGAGGAAGCCGCCGGGCTTCAGCGCGTAGTGGAAGGTCGGCAGCACCTGGTTCTGGATGCTGAGCCCGAAATAGATCAGCAGGTTCCGGCACGAGACCATGTCGAGCCGCGAGAACGGCGGGTCGCGGATGACGCTGTGGGGCGAGAAGATGCACAGGTCGCGCACCGGCTTGGTCAGCACGAAGCTCGCCCCGTCCCGCACGAAGAAGCGGCGGCGGCGCTCGGGCGAGACGCCGTCGAGCAGCTGCTCCGGATAGCGGCCGGTCCGCGCGACGCCGAGGGCGTGCTCGTCGATGTCGGTGGCGAAGATCTGCACGCGGCAGACCGCGCTCAGCGTCTCCATGTGCTCCAGCATCAGGATCGCGAGCGAGAACACCTCCTCGCCGGTGGCGCAGCCCGGCACCCAGACCCGGACGGTCTGGTCGGCGCCGCGGCCCTCGAAGAGCTTCGGGATGACGCGCTCGCTCAGGACGGCGAAGGCGTCGGCGTCGCGGAAGAACGTGGTCACGTTAATCAGGAGGTCGCGGAACAGGGCCGAGACCTCGGCCGGATCCCGGCGGAGCCGCTCGACGTAGGCGGCGACGGCCTCGACCTGGAGGATCTGCATCCGGCGCTGGACCCGGCGCAGGAAGGTCTTGGTCTTGTAGCCGCCGAACTCGTGCCCGACCTGGGCGCGCAGGATCGCGTAGATCTCGCCGCGCAGCTCGTCGGGAGACCGGCCGGCCTCGTCGGGACCGCCGCCGGTCAGGATCGCATCGGTCATCGACAGGCTTCGGCGATAGGCGACGAGCTTGTCGCCCATCTCGTGGGAGGGAACGCCGAAATCGACGTACCCGGTCGCGATCGCGCTGGAGGGCATCTCCGGGTGCTGCGGCCCGTCGCCGTTGGCGACCTGGGCCAGCGTGATGCCGCCATGCTTCTTGATCGCCTTGATGCCGAGCGTCCCGTCCGAATCGCCCCCCGACAGGATGACGCCGCCGGAATGCTCGCCCTGGTCGGCCGCCAGGGCGCTGAGGAAGATGTCGACCGGGTGCCGCTCGCGCTGGTCGGCGCCCTGGCGCTGCACGACGAGGATCCCGTTGCGGATGCCGACGACGGCATCGGCCGGCAGGACGTAGACGTGGTTCTCCGCGACCGCGTGGCCGTCGGCGGCCACCTCGACCGGCAGATCCGTGAACCGCGAGACGATCTCGTGGAGGACGCTCTCGCGCCACGGGCTCAGATGCGTCACGATGACGATCCCGAGCCCCGGTAGGCTCGGCATGCCGCGGAAGAAGCCCTCGAGCGCCTCGATCCCGCCGGCGGAGGCCCCGACGCCGACGATCAGGCAACGCCCGGAGCGCTCCGGCACGTCGTCGAAGGTCTCGGGAACGAGATCGTCATCGGGCATCATCGAACGCTGTTCCGCGACAGTTTCGGCGCGATCCCGCGACGGCTTGGGACTTGCAGCCGCGGGCAAACCTCCGAGGATCGCGATCTTGCCACGAAAACCGAAACTGCGGCACCGCGCTTATCCGCGCGCCCGCGCTCGTATCATGAAATTGTCGTAGGTATACTCCGCCACCTGAAACCAGAGATATTCCTCGTTGCGGAAGGTCTTCATCGCTTCGTAGATGCGGCGGAAGTCCGGGTTCTTGCCCGCAATCTCGGCGTAGACGTCGTTGGCGGCCTTCAGCGCTGCCTCCATCACGTCCTGCGGGAACGGGCGGAGCTGCGCCCCGGTCGCCACCAGCCGGCGGAGCGCACCCGGGTTGCGGGCGTCGTACTTGGCCTGGACGTCCGCGGCGACCTCGGCCGAGGCCGCCTGGAGGATTGCCCGGTAGGGCTTGGGCAGCGCCTTCCACGTCTCGGCATTGAGCCAGAAGTGCAGCATGGCGCCGCCCTCCCAGAATCCGGGATAATGGTAGATCGGCGCGGCCTTCTGCAGGCCGAGGCGCTCGTCGTCGTAGGGGCCGATCCACTCGGCGGCGTCGAGGCGCTTGGCCTCGAGCGCGGCCGCGATCTCCGGCCCCGGGACCGCCTGCGGCACGGCGCCGAGCTTGGCCAGGACCTGCGCCCCGAGGCCGCCGATGCGAATCTTCAGGCCCTGGAGGTCGGCAACCGTCTTGATCTCGCGCCGGAACCAGCCGCCCATCTGGGCGCCGGTGTTGCCCCCCGGCAGGCTCGCCAGGCCGTTCTTCGCGAGCAGGTCGGCGAACAGGTCGTTGGCGCCGCCGGCGAGCCACCACGCGTTCTGGCCGCGGGCGTTGAGGCCGAAGGGCAGCGCGGTCGCGAGCGCGAGCGTCGGATCCTTGCCGGCCGCGACGGTGGCCGGCCCGTGACCCATCTCGACGGTTCCAGCCGCGACCGCATCGAGAAGCCCGTCGGCCGGCACCGGCTCGCTGGGACCCGTCACCTGGATCGCGAAGCGGCCGTCGGACGCCTCGCCGACGATGCGGGCGAGCGTCTCCGACGCGCCGAACAGGATGTCGAGGTTCTTCGGGAAGGCCGAGGCGAGCCGCCAACGGACCTCGGGACCGCCCTGGGCCGGGGTGGCGGCAAGTGCTGGGGAAGCAAGAGCGGGGGAGGCGAGGGCGGCTCCGAACCCAGCGGTGAGGAGCGCACGTCGCTTCACGGTCGTCATGGCACCTCCCTCGGCATCGGCTGCGATCCCGCGGCCCCTAGCACGTCCGGTGCGGGTCTCGAAACCGTCGACGTGCCGTGCTAGGCCCCGCCGTCGTGACACCCGCCTCCATCACCCTCCACACCGTCTGCGGACTGGAAGAGCTCGCGCGCCACGGCGACCGCGGCGTCGACCGCGTGCTGTCGCTGCTGGATCCGGGCACGCCGGAGCCGGCGGACTTCGCCGCCTACGGCCCCCATCGGCGCACGACCCTGCACTTCCACGACTGCCTCGGACCGGGCGAGGGGCTGGTCCCGCCGGAGCCCGAGCACGTCGCCGCGATCCTGGCCTTCGGGCGCGACCGCGAGGCGGGACCTGCCGCGCATCTCCTCGTCCACTGCCATTACGGCCTGTCGCGCTCGACCGCGGCGCTGCTGATCCTGATGAGCGACGCCGAGCCGGAGGCCGACGCCGAGGTGCTGGTCCGGCGCCTGCACGCGATCCGCGAGCCGGCCTGGCCGAACGCGCGGATGATCGGCTTCGCGGACGCGATGCTCGACCGCCGGGGCACGCTCGACGCGGCGGTGCGGCGCCTGCACAAGCTTCAGCTCGGCGTACGCCCGCACCTCGCCGAATTGCTGCGCGGCCTCGGCCGCGGGCCCGAGGTCGACGCCGCCGAGGCCGCCTGAGCGGACGGGCTACTTCGGCGCGGGGGTGAAGACGCCGTCCTTCCAGACGTAGAGCACGTAGCCCTGGGCGGTGACGTCGCCCTTTCCGTCGAAGCCGACGGTCCCGAGCACGAGGTCGAAGCGCTCGGCGTGCAGCGTCGCGGCGATGCGCCTGGGGTCCTGCGTGTGGGCGAAGTTGGCTGCCGCGACCAGCGCCTGCAGCGCGGCATAGCCGTAGATCGTCGAGCCCGTCGGGTCGCCGCCCTCGGCCTTGAACGCCTTCACCACCTCGGCCGCCGCCGGCTGGCGGCTCGGGTCGAGGTAGAAGGTCATCAGCACGCCGTTGCTCGCCCCGCCGGCGATCTTGGCGAAATCCGACGTGGCGATCGCGGAGGTGCCGAACCATTGCGGCCGGAAGCCGCGCTCGGCCGAGATCCGCACGAGCCGGCCCATCTCGGCGGCGTCGCCGCCGTAATAGGCGACCTCGATGCCGGCCGCCTTCAGCCGGTCGGCCAAGGCCGCGTCGTCGGCATCGCTCGGCGAGAAGGCGGAGAGCAGCGCCTCGTTGATGCCGATGCGGTTGAGGTTGTCCTTGGTCGCCGTGGCGAGCGCGCGCGCGGCCGGCGTCAGGTCCTGGAGCAGGGCGATCTTGCGGTCGCGGAAGCGCTCGGCCAGCACGATCGCCGAGAGGCGCGCCTGGTCGTCGTCGCGGCCGCAGACGCGGAAGATCGTCGGCAGACCGCGATCGGTCAGCCTCGCCGAGACCGAGGCCGCGGTGATCATCGCGACGCCGTTCTGGCTGTAGATCTCCGAGGCCGCAAGCGAGGCGTTCGAGCACACGTGGCCGACGACGAGGCCCACGTCGGACCGCACGAAGTGGTTGGCGACCGCCGTGGCGGTGTTGGAATCGCAGGCGTCGTCCTGCACGTCGAGGCGGATGGCCTGCCCGTCGAGGCCGCCCTTCGCGTTGGCGTCGCGGGCCGCCGCCTCGACGCCGCGCAGCACCTGCTCGCCGACCGAGACGTAGGCGCCCGAGCGCGGGACCGCGACGCCGACCACCACGTCGGCGCAGGCGGGAAACACGCTCAGCACCGCCAGCGCGAGGCCGGCACGGAGGCTGCGGATGCGGGACTGGGCCAGGGTCGGGTCGAACCGGGAAGCGCGTCCGATCGTCATCAGGCCCCTTCTCGGCATCGACGCACCTCCGGCACCGCAGCGGACCAAACACCGAGCCGCGTCCCGGACGGCCGCCTGTTTCCGGGAAAACCCGCGATCGGGCAAGTCGGCCGGCGACGCATCGCGGACGGAGGCACCGCGTCGGGCGGGGAAAACGCCTACCGTGAGTAGGCGTAGACGGAGGCTGCGGATGCGACGGGGCCTGCGACGGTGGAGAAGACGCTGACGACCTTGGAGACTTCGGTGAAGGGGGCGTTGGAGACGTAGACGAGGTCGCGGTTTCGCATGCGGAAGGC
>NZ_JAKSYR010000133.1:0-301 GCF_022829705.1 Methylobacterium sp. E-025 | reverse complement strand
GGGCGAGACGGTGGGGGGGTTGTACAAAGACCTGCATGGCGAGCAGCTGTTCGTGGTGGGCGAAACCCCGGCCGGGGACGCCGCTGAAGTCTCGCCAGGGCTCTTCCCTCCGCCCTCTGCGGGGGATGGTGGCCCGCGAGGCGGGTCGGGCGAGAGGAGCGCGCTGTCCAGAGAGGTCGCTCCCCTCTCGCGACCCTCGCTGACGCGAGGCCCACCCGCCCCCGCAGAGGGGGGAGGGAGGCCATCCGCCTCACTCCGCGTCGCGCAGCGCCCGGCGGATGATCTTGCCGGTGGTGGTCAT
>NZ_JAKSYR010000130.1:0-350 GCF_022829705.1 Methylobacterium sp. E-025 | reverse complement strand
CCAGGGGCGGCACATCGAGATCCTGCAACAGGACCTGGATCGACTCCCTGCCATCGCCGGTCTCTGCCGGATCGTCGAAGAAGGTCGAGACCGGGACGCCCAGGAGATCCGCGATCGCCTGAAGCCGGGCGGCAACGACACGGTTGCGTCCCTTCTCGTATTTCTGGACCTGCTGGAACGTGACCCCGGGGGCCTGCCCGAGCGCGGTCTGGCTGAGACCTTGAGCGGTCAGATACGCCGCGATGCGGCTTCCAATCGATCGGTCGCCGCTGGTCGCGAGCTTCGGCGCATGGATGGGGGTCATTCGGGCATTCGCTTTCAGGTTGGAGACGGCTCGACCAGCGTCGCTG
>NZ_JAKSYR010000129.1:0-1865 GCF_022829705.1 Methylobacterium sp. E-025 | reverse complement strand
GCCCCCTCGATTTTGGACGGTTTGTCCGAGACGTCCGCGTTGCGGTTGCTTCCGGAGAGCGATCTCCGGGCGGTGGCGGACGCGGTTCGCTCGGAGATGATCGAGGCCGTGTCGGTGACGGGCGGTCATCTCGGGTCGGGGCTCGGGGTGGTCGAGCTGACGGTGGCGCTGCACCACGTGTTCGACACGCCCGACGACCGGATCGTGTGGGACGTCGGGCACCAGGCGTATCCGCACAAGATCCTGACCGGGCGGCGCGAGCGGATGCGGACGCTGCGCCAGGGCGGCGGGCTGTCGGGCTTCACCAAGCGCTCGGAGAGCGAATACGACCCGTTCGGGGCGGCGCATTCCTCGACCTCGATCTCGGCCGCCTTGGGCATGGCGGTGGCGCGCGACCTGCACGCGGCCTCGGAGAAGGCCAAGGGCCACGCCGAGCCCAAGCGCCGCAACATGATCGCGGTGATCGGGGACGGCTCGATGTCGGCGGGCATGGCCTACGAGGCGATGAACAACGCCGGCGCGCTGCATTCGCGGCTGATCGTGATCCTGAACGACAACGACATGTCGATCGCGCCGCCCGTGGGCGCGATGTCGGCCTACCTGGCGCGGCTGGCGTCGGGCGGGGCGTACCGGGGCCTGCGCGAGACCGCCAAGCAGCTCGGCAAGCTGCTGCCGAAGGCGATCTACCAGCGGGCGGCGCAGGCCGAGGAGTTCGCCCGCGGGCTGATCGTCGGCTCGGGCACGATGTTCGAGGAGATGGGCTTCCACTACGTCGGGCCGGTGGACGGGCACAACCTCGACCACCTGCTGCCGGTGCTGAAGAACGTGCGCGACTCGGAGCAGGGCCCGATCCTGCTGCACGTGGTGACGCAGAAGGGCAAGGGCTACGCGCCGGCGGAGGCGTCGGCCGACCGCTACCACGGCGTGGTGAAGTTCGACGTGCTGTCGGGCGTGCAGACCAAGGCGAAGGCCAACGCCCCGGCCTACACGCGGGTGTTCGGCGAGAGCCTGATCAAGGCGGCGGATGCCGACGACAAGGTGGTGGCGATCACCGCGGCGATGCCGGGCGGTACCGGGATCGACCTGTTCGGCAAGGCGCATCCGGACCGGACCTTCGACGTCGGGATCGCCGAGCAGCACGCGGTGACGTTCGCCGGCGGCCTGGCGACGGAGGGCTACAAGCCGTTCGTGGCGATCTACTCGACCTTCCTGCAGCGGGCCTACGACCAGGTGATCCACGACGTGGCGCTGCAGAACCTGCCGGTGCGCTTCGCGCTGGACCGGGCGGGGCTGGTGGGGGCCGACGGGGCGACGCATGCGGGGGCGTTCGACCTGGCGTACCTGTGCTGCCTGCCGAACATGACGGTGATGGCGGCGGCCGACGAGGCCGAGCTGGTGCACATGGTGGCGACCTGCCACGCGCACGACGACGGCCCGATCGCGCTGCGCTACCCGCGCGGCGAGGGGGTGGGCGTCGAGATGCCGGAGGTGGGCGTTCCGCTGGCGATCGGCCGGGGCCGGATCGTGACGCGGCCCGAGGGCGCGCGGGTGGCGCTGCTGTCGCTGGGCACGCGTCTGTCCGAGGCGCTGAAGGCGGCCGAGACGCTGGAGGCGGCCGGCATCGCGGTGACGGTGGCGGATGCGCGCTTCGCCAAGCCGCTGGACGAGGCGCTGATCCTGGACCTGGCGGCGAGCCACGAGGTTCTGATCACGCTGGAGGAGGGCTCGCGCGGCGGCTTCGGGGCGCAGGTGCTGCACCTGCTGACCGAGCGCGGCGTGCTCGACGCGATGCGGCTGCGGGTGCGCACGATGACCCTGCCCGACAGCTACCAGGACCACGACAGCCCGGACAAGATGTACGCCGA
>NZ_JAKSYR010000124.1:0-1156 GCF_022829705.1 Methylobacterium sp. E-025 | reverse complement strand
TGACGCCCTGCTCCTCGGCCAGCCGGTCCATCCGGGTTCCGATGGCGAAGTCGCGCGCGGTCTGCGAGCAGCCGTGGAGCATCACCACGAGCGGACGGGGACCGTGTCCGGAACCCGACGGCACAAACAGGTCGTAGGCGCCGCTACCGGCTTGGTTGCCGTACCGACGTGCCAAGGCGCCGGGCCGGTCGATGGATCGCTCCGCCGATTTAATCGCCGCGGGTCCGGGACGCTCTGTCATAGAGATGCTTTCAAGGATGGCCCTGTACGGAGCGGAATGTGAGCTACGGCAGGGCGCCGATCATGCCCTTTGCCTCGGTCATCATATTCTCGCATGCGCGCTTGTCGCCGCCTCGGTCCTCGGCGGACGCCCGGACGATGAGGGTCCGCGCGGCGGCAATGTGGTCGGCGGTTGAAACCATCTCCGGATCGCTCGGTGAGCCGCGGCGGATATCGGTCAGACCTCGGGCCGAAGCTGTTCGAAGTTCGTGCCCCGATTTCAGGCCCGCGATCTGAACCGCCCCGGCGCTGTCGAGGCGACGCTCGATGGTGCCGATCTGTTCGGCGCAGAACGATGCGAGGGCGGGAAGCGGAAGGGTCGCTAGAACGGCGCGGCGGCGAAGCGCATCATGGTGTCTCTCCGGGGGATGGCAGCACCTCCGGACCCGCACGACGAGCGGACGATCGGGATGACATCCCTCACGCAGCGATGCGAGGGTAGCATCTATCCAACACGATCCAGCAACGAATGTTGCACCGCAACACGAAACGCAGGGAAGACCCGTGTCGGTCGCCGCCGTCATCGAAATTTGTCGATGCGGTCAATCGGTGATGGTCCGGCCGGGCGCGGTCGCCACCGTTCCTGGGGTGATAAGGCTGCCAGCGTCCCGAAAGGCGGTCGGGCGATCCCATTCGCTAAAATTCTTATTGTCGCTCGTGGGATCAAGAGAGTCGGGGATTAGTTGTCATCATGCTTAGCGCTCGGCGGCGAGCGGTTTTTTCCGCGGTTTCGAGCGTGATATTTTCCAGCAGGATCATCGAAATGAAGGCACTTACTTGGCAGGGCCGAGGCAAGATCTCGTGCGAGACTGTGCCGGACCCGAAGATCGAGCATGGTCGTGACGTCATCATCAAGGTGACCGCCTGCGCGATCTGC
>NZ_JAKSYR010000123.1:0-362 GCF_022829705.1 Methylobacterium sp. E-025 | reverse complement strand
CGGGATGCGGATCGGGGGCGGGGCAATCGCGGATCGGGATCATGGCGTCCTCTCCTCCGAACTCGACGCAGTCTTTCCCTCCCCCTGAGCGGGGGAGGGTGGCCCGCGCAGCGGGTCGGGAGAGGGGAGCGCGTTGTCCGGCGAGGTCGCTCCCCTCTCCCGACCCTCGCTGACGAGAGGCCCACCCTACCCCGCGGAGGGGGGAGGGACAAACCCGTCCCCCTACCCGTCGGCGTGCACCACCTTCCCCCGCGCCTCCGGCAGGGCGAAGGCGGCCAGAATGAACACGCCGTAGGCGCCGGCGGCGAAGACCGCGAACGCCGAGGCGAGGCCGATCGGCTGCGAGAGCTCGCGCACCCGGA
>NZ_JAKSYR010000121.1:0-301 GCF_022829705.1 Methylobacterium sp. E-025 | reverse complement strand
GGCCGTCGGGGGCGGTCATGAGGAGCGTGAGTCCAGGTGTGCGCCGACACGGCTCAGGTGCCCGCGTCTCCCTCCCCCCTCTGCGGGGGGGGGGGGGGCCTCGGGTTTGGGAGGGTCGGGGGGGGGGGGGGGGTTGGTCGGGTACGGGGTTCCCCTCCCCCGACCCCCCTCGCGGGGCCCCCCCCCCCCCCGGGGGGGGGGGGCAGGGGCGGTCGGGGGTTCGGAAAAAGATGCTCAAAGCCCGTCCTCCGCCACCAAATGCGGGGCCGGGGGGGGAGGGGGGGGGGCCGGCTGAGGGTTG
>NZ_JAKSYR010000119.1:0-517 GCF_022829705.1 Methylobacterium sp. E-025 | reverse complement strand
GAGGTCGAAGGAGGCCAAGTGCCTCGGACAATGGATCCGGCCCGCCGCGCAGCGTCCAAGCGACAGGTCAGCGCCTTCGTGAGGGCAAGCCCGCTCCGCCGCGACAAGCCTTGCGCCGTCCCGCATGAGGATCAGGTGTTGGCCTCCTACCAGGATCGGCGTCGGCGTGGGGCCGTCGCGGATGTCGAGCGGTCTGAGGTGCGTCCGCACGCGCCGCCTCGGGTCAGCCGCCAAGGTAGGCGTCGCGAACGTGCGGGTCGGCGATCAGGTCGGCGCCCTTGCCCGCCAACACGATGCGGCCGGTCTCCAACAAGTAGGCGTAGTCGCAGAGTTCGAGCGCGGCGAAGGCGTTCTGCTCTACGAGCAGGACCGTCGTCCCGGCATTGCAGATCGCGCGGATCACCGAGAACATCCGCTCGACGATGTTGGGGGCAAGCCCAAGGGACGGCTCGTCGAACAGGACGAGCTTGGGCCGCGCCATCAGCGCCCGGCCGATCGCCAGCATCTGCTGCTCGCC
>NZ_JAKSYR010000117.1:0-4214 GCF_022829705.1 Methylobacterium sp. E-025 | reverse complement strand
GAACGCGGCATCGTCTCGCTGGTTGCGCAAGCCCCCGATGGCGAACAGGCTGAGATTGGGCTCGTTGGCTGCGAGGGCCTCGTCGGGATTCCGCTGCTGCTTGGCTCCGATCAAGCCCCCTATGATGGCCGGGTGCAGAATACAGGTTTGGCCTGGGCATTATCTGCTTCGAGTTTCTACGAGATCCTGCCCTGATCTTCGGCCTTGGGTGAACGGTTACTTCTCTATGTGCAAACTGTCACCGCGCAAATGGCAGGAACAGCACTAGCCAACGCACGCTACGCGCTTGCAGCTCGTCTCGCCCGCTGGTTGCTGATGTGCCACGATCGGGCTGAGGGCGACGACCTCTCGACGACCCACCGCTTCCTTTCGTTGATGCTTGGCGTGAACCGCACTGGTGTCAGCGAGGCGATGGCCGTTCTGGAACGGGCTGGGGTCATCGCAACGAAGCGTGGGACCATCACCATCAAGGACCGCGAGTACCTGCTTGCTCAAGCGGGCGCTTGCTACGGAATGCCGGAAGCCGATTACGATCGGCTTCTCGGGCCTACAACGTCGACCCCAACAGTCTGATCGACCTTTTCAAAGAGCTAGGTCGGGCTGCGTCAAGCGCTGCCGCAATCGACTAATCAAATGATGCAAGATACGCATACCGCACCCCCTTTCGCGCTCAGTAGTTGGCTTCGGCCTCTGGTTGTATGACAAGCAATTCGCCTCTATTTCGAGACCGCATGTCAGCATACGCTAGGCCAAGAGTGCTGCCTGAAGGCAAGATTATATTCCGGGGACGCGGTCAAGGGGGGCTTGACCGGCTTCAAACTGCTACGCAGGGCGTGCCCGCACTGCTCACAGCGGAATGACAGACGGGCGGCAGATATGGGCATCTGCCAGTGGTGCGCCTACGTGCCGTCGTTGCACGATGCGGAGCCCGCCGAGGCGGCCTGAAAAGCAAAAAGGTAACACGCCAAAGCACGCAACGATTTCGCAGTGCAGCACGTTCAGCTGGTATGCCAGGCGTGACCTCAGGAAGGTCAAGGTCGGCTCGACAGCTCTATCCTCGTTCCTCGCGCCCTCGGCTACCCGATCAGCGGCTGACTAGGAGTAACAGGGGAGTATGGGCGATCGGGTGTCAGCCGCTGATTGGCAAGGGCGTTACCTTAATGCCCCCGGTAATCGTATATTTTTGCCGGAACTCACTTGGCGGGCTCGACAAGGTCCATTCTGGAAGGGCCAGAGGACTGCTGTTCCGCTGGCGCCTGAGGATCTTTGCCAGGAGCGTAATTCGTAGCCGCAGAAGGAACAGGCCGGGTCTTGTTTTCCGCAGTCGAGTTACCACCAGGGTCGGCAGCATCCTTCGACGCTGACCCTTCCCGAGGCACCGGGGCTTGGCTCCAACCGTCCTGAGCGCTTCGATTCTTATCCCCCATTGCTTCGATACCCTTGATCTCACCGGGCTTTGTCTGGGCGGACGCTCCTGGCGCTAGCATCAGCACGGCGCAAACGGCCAAACCGGCTCTGCCAATGAATGAGAAGCGAAGCATAATAGAATACCGTTTTTATTGGAATATCTAGCCCAACAAATCCAGCAAGCCAATGTTCCTGCGGCATATCAAAAGGCCGATTGCAATTTTTATAAACTTAGGATTGTGATGCTATTCGCCATAAATGAACGTTCTTATGGACAAATCACGGAACGGTTCGTCACCGCCGCGCTTGTTCTCTCGGCGAGTCCGGAGGGGTGCGATGAAGGTGTTTCAGGTCAGGCAGCGTGCGACCGGAGCCATCCTTTGGACCGGCTCGGCCACGGATGAGATCGCAGCCCTCGACGCGATGGCGCACGAGGCGGGGTACTATGATCACTCCGACATCCCGCAGACCGTTAGCAGCGGCGGATTGGCCGTCGAGGTGGTGATGATCTAAAGCCATCCCTGTGATCGCTCAGTCGATTTGGATACCCACTACCATCAGACTGTAGGGGCTGTCGTACCGATAGGGAGCGTCTCGACTATGATCGACCCAAAGCGGTCCGAGACCGATCCCGCTGAAACGCCGCCTGGCGAGCGATCCTACGAAGATCTCCCCGCGACCGGTAGGTCGCAGGGTTCGTTGTCGCCCGGCGCTACGGAGCCCAGTGATATTGAGGCGCCGCGCAATGACGAAGGAGCTACGGGGCACGAGGCCTTCGATAAGGCGCGAGCTGAAACGCAGCAGCGGAAATGAACGCCCACCAAGCGCCGATTGGCCAGCTATGAAGCAGGCATCAACCATTTACGGCATCAGTTCTGACCACCCTACTGACCGCCTCGCATCGCTCTGCCAGGGTTGCTGCTAGCTTGCCGTACGGCTTCGCTAGCCGTTATCGACTGCTTCGCTGACTATCGCCCCTCCCAACCACGCGATCGCCGCCTCCAGCGACCTAAAGCCATGTGTCACGCTTTCAAAAGGAGGCGGTCGTTGATCCGAGGGAACGGCGTCGAGCAGCTCGGCCTGCCACTCGCTTACGCCGCCGCCCGCGGTGATGTTTCGAACGAGGCTACCGACGATTTTCCCATCGAGCGCAAGGTCATAACTACCGAGTGCAAGCCGGTGGAGGGTGTACGTCACCGTTGGTGTTCCTCAAACGCTTGCCGAGCAAAACCGTAGCTACCGCTGATAACGAGACGCTGCGGACCTTCGCCGTCAATAGCTCGTTGATCCTGCGGGCACAGGAGAGGTTGGGGGAAATTGTGAGCTGGCAGGGTATGAAAAGCGCACCTCGGGACGGGCAACGGTTCGTTGCTGGCCTATGGATCGAGAAGGGTGCCTCCGCTCAATTCGAAATGCACATCATCCGCGCCGACATGCGTGGCAAGGGCGTCCACCCGGAAGATGACCGGGGGTGGTCATGGAACGACTACACACACTGGATGCCGCTGCCCATACCTGCCAGATCGGGCACCTCGGATCGTCCTGCGTTAGGCGGAAAGAGTGTAACCCCTCCCATGATGCATCGAGCTTACGGTGTTGGCTGAATATGAGCCCCGGGCCAGCGATCGCCTGGAACGCCGTCGATGATCGCAGCCTTGCCGGCCTCAGACTGGTTCACATAGATCCTGGTCCTCTTCGTCGAACACATGTTCGATCACGCTGTACGGCGGACCTGTGAACCATCCGATCGCTTCAGCCTCCTGTCGGGATACCAGCCGAGTCGTGACCGGCTTGCCAGGCTCTTTGCTGGCGATCGTCGCTTCATCCACCTGGATCGCGAGCACCGTGCGTGTGCCGATGTCGGTGCAGCGGTAGCGCCGGCCGGAACATGTGAACTCTGATCCAATCCTGAAATCTGACAGATTCATCGGCGTCTCCTTCGCCCTTGCATCTATCATGAAGCAGTTTTTGGCTTGCTCGCCACCCGAGGGAGGTGGTGTGACAGGACAAAATAGGGTACTTGTCGATGTGGCATCAGAAACATGGTTCAGGCGCTGTCGCGTGGTCGCGCGTCCGTGGTGGACAGGCTGATCGGCGCAAAACCGCCATTTCATTGTTGAAGCAAACTCGTCTTCACACCCCCGTGACGGCAGCGACACGGTTCAGTAACCAGATTACCACATGCCGATCATGGTGCAGCGGTAAACATCTCCGCTTCTGCAATGAACCGGAGCATGAGCATGGTACTCGCCGACCTCGATAAGCGTGCCGAGCTGACTGTCTGGCCGTCCGGCGCGCCGGCTCAGATTGCACGCGGGCAGGCGTTCTCCACACTGCGCGAAGCCCTTGTGGCTGCGGCCGAAAGCATCCAGGCGCGACGACGCGCAGCCCTGGATCATCACTGAGGACGGCGACATCCTATCGCCACGCTGGATCAGGGCAAACGCCGATCCGCACCGGCTACAGTAGGATGACAAAGCACAGGCCATAAGCCGATGCTGGCGGTTCCTGTTCCCCGCAGCACCGACCTTCACGCGATCACCCGGCCCGAGGCTTCACGGGTACGGTGCAGGGAACTGGCCCTCACCGGCCTGTCATCACGTGCTCTCTGTGCCGAGCTACCTGTCGACGTTCGCGACCGCCGCCGGCGCGCAAGCGTCGAGAGGCCTAGGTCGTGAACTCATAACGTCTGGCACGGTTTGGCCGTGGCATCGTTGGTTCTCCGAATGGAGGACCGAGGATGGCGCGGTTTGACCTGACGGATGAAGAGTGGGCGGTGATCGAGCCGGTCCTGCCGACGGACGTGC
>NZ_JAKSYR010000114.1:0-1659 GCF_022829705.1 Methylobacterium sp. E-025 | reverse complement strand
AAGGCCAGACCCGGGTAGCTGACGGGCGCGGGCGGCCGATAGCCCAGCGACGAATGCGGTCGAACGCGGTTGTAGGTGGTTTGCCATAGACCGATCACGATCTGCGCCTCCTTCAGCGAGTAGAAGATCTCCTGGCGTAGGCACTCGTCGCGCAGCTTGCCGTTAAAGCTCTCGCAGTAGCCATTCTCCCACGGGGATCCTGGCGCGATGTACTGGATCTGTGAGCCAGCTTTGGCGACCCATTTGCGCAACGCCTTGGAGATCATCTCTGGGCCATTGTCGCAGCGAATGTGCTCCGGGATGCCGTGCAGGCACATCGCGTCGGCCAGCGCCTCGATCACGCCGACGCTGTTGATGCGCCGCGCCACCTTCAGCGCGAGGCAGGCACGGCTGTGCTCGTCAATCAGCGTTAGGATGCGCAGAGAGCGCCCATCGTGCGTCTGGGCTTGCACGAAGTCGAAGCTCCAGACGTGATTGCGATGAAGCGGTCGTAGCCGCACGCAGGAGCCGTCGTTCAGCCACAAGCGGCTACGGGGTCTATGTCGGCTGGGGACCTTCAGCCCCTCGCGACGCCAGATGCGCTGAACCCGGTCTTTGCCTACCTGCCAGCCGGCTGCCTGTAGCAGCGCGGTGACGCGGCGGTAGCTGTAGCGTCCGTACTCGGACGCCAGGGCGATCATGGCCTGGGTCAGTGCATCCTCGTCGGCCAGCACGGTAGGCACGTAGCGTTGCGTGCCGCGGTGCTGACCGACGATCCGGCAGGCGTGACGTTCCGAGAGGCCGTACTTCTCACGGATGCCGTTCACCGCCTGCCTGCGTCGCTCGGGGGCTACAAGTTTCCCGAGGCGACGTCCGCCAGCACCTGCTTCTCTAGAGAAAGGTCGGCGACGAGCCGGCGCAGACGAGCGTTCTCGCGCTCCAGATCCTTCATCTTCCTGGCTTGATCGACCTGAAGGCCGCCGTACTCCTTGCGCCAGCGGTAGTAACTCTGCTCGGAGATCTCCGCCTCCCTGCATGCAAGGGCCAAACTCTTGCCCTGGGCCGTCTGCACCTCAATCTGACGCAGCTTGAGCACGACCTGCTCCGCGTTCGTCTTCTGGCCTCGCCGCATGTCCAACTCCTTTGGTCCTGGCTGATCCTCTCAATCAGCCCGGTCCAAAGCCAGCCGGTCAGGCCACGGTGGCGACCGCCGAGCCGCCAGCGGGCAGCGACCGGGCAAAGTGATAGACTACGCGTCGGCGCAACTTCCACCGGGCCATTTGGTGGTCGAGCTGCTCGCCATTGCGCTGATGACATCGGTCAGAACGTCCAGTCCGACTGCAATATCGACAGGGCCGACGATCCCACCCGACCCCAGATCAGCACCGATGTTCGCCACGCAAGTGATCCATGATCATGACAAAAATTTTGGAGGTCGCGCGCCGGAAATGCCTGTCACCAGGTTCACTCGATCGCCGGCCGCTCGTCCTGCAATTTCCGCCGCTGCGTCATCACGGTATCGCGGCGCTCTTCCTGGGGTCAGCTTCAACTTGAGGGCGAGGTACTGCTTCTCGACGACAGCATCCTTGACGAGAACGAGGGACGTTCCATCCGCTGTCGTCGCTGTCCTCCCGCGAGCCGCGGTCATGTCGTCGAAGCGCTCCGAGAGACGGTAGGCCA
>NZ_JAKSYR010000113.1:0-31284 GCF_022829705.1 Methylobacterium sp. E-025 | reverse complement strand
GGAACCCGGGTCTCGATCACATCCATCGCACGCTCCCCGAATGCGCCGCGCTCGCGCCGGACACCGCCCCGGACCGAGCCTCGGCGCCTGTCCCGCCCATCGCGACGGGGCTTCCAAACATTCCCGCAAGTTGTCAAGGCTCGGCAATCCGAGGGAACCGACGGATCCGGGCCATGACCGCGACGATCCGCGCGCGCGCCTGAAATTACAACTAGCAGTTGATCGTTGGATTAACCGCCCGGTGAAATCGGGCCGCCGACGGATCGGCTCGGCGGGCGCGCGCTCACGGGATCCCGATCATCTTGTGCGTCTGGAGCGAGAGCCGCCAGCGGGCATCCGCGCGGCAATAGGCGACGGCGGCGCCGGTGTTGGCGATCCGGTCCGGCCCGTCCATCGGCTGGAGCCAGCGATGGTGGAAATCGAGGTCGGCGACCGTCTCCGGCGCGAGGTCGGCCTGCGGGAAGACGAGCTTGAGCTCGTCGCCGCGTCGCTGCACCAGCGGCGCACCGGCCTTGGGGCTGACGCAGATCCAGTCGATCCCTTCCGGTACCGCGAGCGTCCCGTTGGTCTCGACCGCGATCGCGAAGCCGCGGGCGTGGACGGCCGCGATCAGCTCGGGGTCGAGCTGCAGCAGCGGCTCTCCTCCCGTGAAGACGACATAGTGCGCGTGGGGACCGCCCTCCCAGGTCCGCGCGATCGCATCCGCGAGGTGGTCGGCGGTCGCGAACTTTCCGCCGCCCTCGCCGTCGGTGCCGACGAAGGCCGTGTCGCAGAACTGGCAGACCGCCTCGGCCCGGTCCGCCTCGCGGCCGGACCAGAGATTGCAGCCGGCGAACCGGCAGAACACCGCCGCCCGCCCGGCCTGCGCGCCCTCGCCCTGGAGCGTGTGGAAGAGTTCCTTGACCGCGTACGCCATCGTCCCGCCGGGCCCGAGCCGATGACGGCCGGGGCATCGTCCTGTCCTGAAAAGATCGTCGCGCGACAGCACATAGGCGCGCCGGTGCCGCAACGCCACATCGCGGCGGTGGACGCGCGAAGATCCGCCATGCTCTCGCCACGGTGCCCGCGTTGAACGGCCGACGTTCTCAGGGCCCTCCTTCGCGGCCGCGAGAGGGACGGCATCGGGCCCGGTGCCGGCGCGGCGTTCCACTGCTTTGAGTCGGGGTCGATGTCGAACCGTTTCCTGAGGCGCCTCACCCTGGGGCTCGCCACGCTCGCCGGCCTGCTCGCTGCGCAGGCGGCCGACGCCGTGACCGCACCCGTCCTCGTGGTGGAGGTGGATTCCGGC
This sequence comes from Methylobacterium sp. E-025, assembly GCF_022829705.1. Lineage (NCBI taxonomy): Bacteria > Pseudomonadati > Pseudomonadota > Alphaproteobacteria > Hyphomicrobiales > Methylobacteriaceae > Methylobacterium > Methylobacterium sp. E-025. The sequence continues at coordinate 29,996 of NZ_JAKSYR010000113.1, read as the reverse complement.
AAGGTGCTCTACGCGCAGGGGGCGACCGACCCCTGGTACCCGGCCTCGATCACCAAGCTGATGACCACCTACGTCGCCCTCGACCTGGTGCGGCAGGGCAAGGTCTCGCTCGACTCGATGATCACGATCTCGGCCGCCGCCGCCGCCGAGCCGCCCTCGAAGATGGGCTTCAAGCCGGGCACGCAGCTCACCCTCGACAACGCGCTGAAGATCATCATGGTCAAGTCGGCCAACGACGTGGCCTGGGCGATCGGCGAGACCCTCGGCGGCACGATCGACGGCTTCGCCGACATGATGAACGAGACCGCGCGCCGGATCGGCATGCGCGAGAGTCGCTGGTACAACCCGAACGGCCTGCCCGACCCCCGGCAATGGACCTCGGCCCGCGACATGGCGGTGCTCGGCCGCGCGCTGCTGCGCGACTTCCCCGACTCGCACGACCTGTTCTCGATCTCGGCGATCCAGTTCGGCCGCTCGGTGATGGCCAACCACAACGGCCTGCTCGGGCGCTATGCCGGCGTCGACGGGATGAAGACCGGCTTCATCTGCGCCGGCGGCTTCAACGTGGTCGCCAGCGCCAACCGCAACGGCCGGCGCATCCTCACCATCGTGATGGGCAGCCCGAGCGCGCGCGAGCGCGACCTCAAGGCCGCCGACCTGTTCGATTACGGCTTCGGCCAGTCGGCCGGATGGACCGCGCAGACGCTCGACGCGTTGCCCGCCTCCGCCATCGGCGCGCCGCCCGACATGCGGCCCTACATCTGCGACCGCAAGAAGCCGATGCCGATCGACGAGGGCCCCGGCGCCATCGCCGGAAACGCCGACAACGCCGGCGCGCAGTTCCTCGGCGCCGCCGGCCTGTCCTCGCCCGCGCTGACCCTGGCGACGCTCAACGGCGCCGCCGCGCGCAACCGCACCCTGCCGCCGCGCGCCCCGCTGCAGCCGATCCTGGTCTGGATCGGCCGCGACCCGGCGGAGGGGCAGATCATGCTCAACGAGCAGGCCGAGGCCGAGAAGGCCGCCGCCGCCGCCACGCGCGAGGCGAAGCTCGAGGCCGCCAAGGCCAAGCGCGAGGCGGCGCTCGAGGCGGCCAAGCAGAAGCGCGCCGCGGCCGCGGAAGCCAAGACCCAGGCAAAGGCCCAGGGGAAGGACCAGGGCAAGGCGAAGGCCGCGATCGCCGGCGCCGTGCCCCGCGCGGCCAGCGCCTACACCTCGGTCGACGTGTCCGGCATGCCGGAGGCCAAGCACAAGCCGCCGACCCACGCCAAGCCGGCGACGGCGGTGACGCAGAAGGGCGGCAAGCCCGCGGTGGCCAAATCCGTGCAGACCAAGCCGAAGGCCGGCGCGAAGCCCAAGCCCAACGCGGCCAAGTCGGCCGAATCCGCGGACGAGTGATCGGCGCGCGCGATTGAGCCCGCCGCCCGGCCGCGCTAGGCCGGCGGCATGACCGACGCTCCCCGCCGACCGGACCCGATCCCGCTCACCGTGCTCACCGGCTTCCTCGGAGCCGGCAAGACCACGCTGCTCAACCGGATGCTGCGCGATCCGGCGCTCGCCGACACGGTCGTCATCGTCAACGAGTTCGGCGAGATCGGCCTCGATCACCTGCTGATCGAGGCGATCGACGAGAACATGGTCCTGCTCGGCGCCGGCTGCCTGTGCTGCACCGTGCGCGGCGACCTGATCGCGACGCTGGAAGACCTGCTGCGCAAGCGCGACAACGGCCGGATCACGCCGTTCCGCCGGGTCGTGATCGAGACCACCGGCCTCGCCGACCCCGCGCCGATCCTGCACGCGTTGATCTACCACCCCTACCTCGTGATGCGGTACCGGCTGCAGGGCGTCGTCACCGTGGTGGACGCGGTCAACGGGTTCGACACGCTCGACGCCCACCCGGAGGCGGTGCGGCAGGTGGCGGTGGCCGACCGGATCGTCCTCGCGAAGGCGGATCTGGCCGGCGACACCGGTTCGCTGCGGGCGCGCCTGCACGCCCTCAACCCGGCCGCACCGATCGATCCGCCCGACGTCCCCGCCGAGACGCTGCTCGGCGGCCTGTTCGGCCTCGACGGCAAGGCCGCCGACGTGCAGGCCTGGCTCGGAGCCGTGCCGGAGGCGGACGGGCACGCTCACGACGTGAACCGGCACGACGCGGCGATCCGCGCCTTCTCGCTGACGAGCGACGTGCCGGTGCCGCGCGCGTCCTTCGAGATGTTCCTCGACCTGCTTCGGGGAAGCCACGGCCCGAAGCTGCTGCGCCTGAAGGGCCTCGTCGCGATCGCCGACGATCCCGACCGGCCGGTGGTGGTCCACGGCGTCCAGCACGTGGTGCACGCCCCCGTCACCCTGCCGGCCTGGCCCGACGACGACCGCACCTCGCGCCTCGTCCTGATCGTCCGCGACCTCGACCCGAACTTCGTCATCCGGCTCTGGGACGCCTTCCTCGGCCGCCCGCGGATCGACACGCCGGATGCGGCGGCGCTCACCGACAACCCGCTTGCCATTCCCGGCGGCTGACGGCTCCCGCGGCATCATCCTTGAAGCCCGCACCCCAAAGGGCGCCTCCAGGGGTGCCGAACGTTCCAGAGTGGGACGGTTCCTCTCGAATGCGGGACGCAGGTGCCATGATGCACGGCTTCACGGTCATCCAGGGCGGGCAGGCGGTCCCCGACGCGGCGGCGATCGGCCATCCCGTCGCGCGGGCGTCCGAGGAGGCGGCTTCGAACGGACATGCGGCGTCGCGCTGGCGCGTCGACCTCCACCGTGCCGGCACCGTCGACGACGATGCGGTCGCCGCCTGGCGGGCGCTGATGACGCGCAACGCGATCACCGATCCGCGAGTCGATCCGGATTACGTGCTGAGCGCCGCCCGCCATCAATCCGGCGGCCGGACCATCGCCTTCGCCCTGGCCTGGGACCGGGACGGCAACGGCCGCGCGGCGCTCCACGGGGTGATGCCGATGGCGATGCCTCACCCGATCTGGGGGCGGGGCCGGGCCGACCTGTGGCAGCCGCCGGGCCTCCCGGACCCCGCGGCCGCCCTGATCGACGGGTCGCGGGCGGAGCCCGTCGAGGCCGCGGTCCGCGGCCGGCTCGCGGGCCTGCGCCGGCCCCTGCGGCTCGGGGCGCCGACGCGCCTGCCGACCCAGGGCGACGCCCCGCGCCCGGTCCTCGCCGCCACCCATGAGGGCCGGCGCCGGACCATTCCCGCCGACTGCGTGATCGGCGTGCGCGCCGGGGACGACGCGGCGGCCGAGGTCGAACAGGTGTCCGCCCCGGGCCTGATCCCGTCCGCGGTCGAGGAATTCCTCGCGCTGGACGCGCGCCACGCAGCGCGCCCGATCATCGCCGATCCGTCGGAGGCGTCGATGGTGCGGGTGGTGACCCGCCTGTTCGCCCGCCGCGGGCAGATGCGGATCGAGCTCGCCCGCCGCGCCGGGGAGCTTGTCGCCGGCACGCTCCACCTCGGCGCGGGCGCCCGCGCCGTGGTCTGGCGGCGCGCGGCGCGGGTGTGACGCGCTACTCGTCCTCGCCGAACCTGTCGGCGAGCAGCGCCTCGATCGCCGCGAGGCAGGGCTCGGCGTCGGCTCCGACGGCGGTGACCATCACATGGGTGCCCTGCGCCGCGCCGAGCGTCAGCAGCCCCATGATCGAGCGGCCGCCCACCGTCTCGCCGGCGCGGGTCACCGTGACCTGAGCGTCGAAGCGCTCGACGGTCTGGACGAACTTGGCGGATGCCCGCGCGTGCAGGCCGCGTCGGTTGATGATCGGCAGGCGCCGCAGGAAGCCGCCGTCGGGCACGGGCGGCGGCTCGTCGTCGGGCTCGAAGAGGTCGTCCATCCCCCGGCGCGCTTCCCTGTCCGTCGCCGCGCTGCGATTCGCGTCGGCCTGAATCGGCGCGCGCACGGCGCGGCCCTCACCGTGCGTAGCGGGTCGGCGGTCGGGACGGCAAGATGACGGGGAAGACTATTTGCCGGCGAGAACGCGCGAGGCGACGTTGATGTACTTGCGGCCGGCTTCCTGGGCGTGGAGCACCGCGTCGCCGAGGGATTCCGCATCGCGGACGCTGGCGAGCTTGATCAGCATCGGCAGGTTGATGCCCGCCACCACCTCGACGGCGCCGCCGTTCATGCAGGACAGCGCGAGGTTCGACGGCGTGCCGCCGAACATGTCGGTCAGCACGACGACGCCGGTTCCGGTATTCACCCGGCCGACCGCCGACATGATGTCCCGCCGCCGAAGCTCCATGTCGTCTTCCGGACCGATCGTGATGGTTTCGATCTGCTTCTGAGGGCCAACCACGTGCTCCAATGCGGCCCTGAATTCGGTCGCGAGCAGTCCGTGGGTGACGAGCACCATGCCAATCATCGACACGTATTCCGGTGTCCTGTGAACGAGTCCGCCATGTTGTGCATTGCACGCACAGGCTCAAGGCAGTCGCGACGTTTTGATCGCCCGTCGCCGCGATCATGCCACGCAAGTGAGCACCGCGCTACGGGGCCGCGCGGGTCCGGTCGACGGGAAGCGCCGTGTGCGACTGCGAAGACACGCTGAGCCCGGCCAATGCCCGTTCCGCGAGCACCAGGCCGGGTGCGAGGCCGGCCTCGCGCACCGCGCGGTCGATCCGGAGCGCGGGCAGGGCGATGCGGAGGATCGTGGCCTCGCCATCCGGCGCATCGGGCAGGCGCGGCTCGCCGGCGACGAGGTCGACGACGAGCCGCAGGACGCAGGCCTCGACGCTCTCCACCGCGACGATCCCGTGGCCGCGGATCTCGATCCGCCCGGCGATGGCGGGATGCGGGCGTGCCACGACGCGCCCGTGGCACCGCGCGAGGCGCACCCGGTCGTCGCCGACCAGGGCCGCGAAGCCGCCCCGAAGGGTGGCCCACTCGATCAGCGCCAGGGCGAGGCTCGACTTGCCGGCGCCCGCCTCGCCGCGGAGCAGCACGCCCGCCTCGCCGACCACGACGCAGGTGGCGTGCACGGTGACACGCTCCGCATCCGTCGCATCGTGCGATGCGCGGCGCACCGGCCCGATCACGCCGCCGACAACTGCCGCGGCGCCGCCGGGATCCGCACGATGAATCGGGCGCCGCGGACCGTCGGCTCGCCGTCCTCGTCCGCCGGGCCGGGGCGGTTCTCGGCGCGGATCGAGCCGCGATGCGCCTGGACGATCTGACGGGAGATCGAGAGGCCGAGCCCCGAGTTCTGGCCGAAGCCCTGCTCGGGACGGTCGGTGTAGAAGCGCTCGAAGATCCGCTCGAGGGCGTGCTCGGGAATGCCCGGCCCCTCGTCCTCGCAGATCAGCTCGATGTCGCCGCGCACCCGGCGCAGCGCCACGCGCACCTTCGCCTCGGTCGGCGAGAACGAGCGGGCGTTGTCGAGGAGGTTGTTCACCACCTGCCCGAGGCGGCTGTCGTGCCCGATGATCGCGAACGGCGTGTCCTGGTCGCCGGCCGGCGCGTCGACGTCGAGCTGGATCAGGCAGTCCTTGGGGCGCTTGCGCTCGTTGGCGACCGAGACCACCGTGGTCAGGAGCTTGCGCAGGTCGACCTTGCGCGCCTCGGCGCGGGCGAGCTCGGCGTCGAGCCGCGAGGCGTCGGCGATGTCGCTGATCAGGCGGTCGAGGCGCTTCACGTCGTGCTGGATGATCGCCATCAGCCGGCTGCGCGAATCGTCGTTGCGGGCGAGCGGCAGGGTCTCGACCGCGCTGCGCAGGGAGGTCAGCGGGTTCTTCAGCTCGTGGCTGACGTCGGCGGCGAAGCTCTCGATCGCGTCGATGCGCCGGTAGAGCGCCTGCGTCATGTCCCGCAGGGCGCCCGAGAGGTGGCCGATCTCGTCGGTGCGGCTGGTGAAGTCGGGGATCTCCTCGCGGGTCTTGATCCCCATGCGCACCTTCTCGGCGGCCTCCGCCAGCCGCCGCACCGGGCCGGCGATGGCGCCGGCGAGCAGGATCGAGAGCACCACCATCACCATCGCGGCGACGAGGAAGACCTGGAACAGGCCGAACCGCTCCGAGGCGATGACGCGGTCGATCGCGTCGCCCTGCGTCGAGAGCAGCAGCGCGCCGCGCACCGCCCCCGAGCGCTGGATCGGCACGGCGACCGACACCGTGGTCTCGCCGAGCCCGTTGCGGCGCACGAGGCTGCCGCGGGCGCCGTTCAGGGCGGTCTGGACCTCGCGCAGGGAATGGCCGTTCGTCGGCCCGATCTCCTCCTGCGGCTTCACCCGCTCGCCGAACAGGCCGAAGCTCCACGCTTGCGCGACCTCGAAGGCGCGCTCGAGCAGGGAGCGCTTGCGGATCTGGGGTGCACCCGCGGCGCCCTCGGGCCGGTTGAACAGCGAGCGCGTGTCGAACAGCAGGCCGCCCTCGCTGTCGTAGACCCGCGCGCGGTTGCCCGTCGGGGTCACGAGGCGGCGCAGGAGCGGCGCGACCTGCTCCGGGTTGAGCGAGAAGGCGAGCGGCTGCGATTCCTCGTCCGGCGCGTTGCTGCCCTCGCCCGCCTGCTGCTGCAGCAGCTTGTCGGGGTCGATCCGGATCGTCCCGGTATCGACCGAGGCCGAGGAGGCGATGGCGCCGGCGATGATGTCGCCCTGGATCGCCAGGCTCTGCACGCGGGCCTGGATCAGCCCCTGCCGGAACTGGTTCAGGTACAGGAACCCGACGAGCAGCGCGATCAGCCCGACGAGGTTGAGCACGACGATGCGGCGGGTCAGGCTCGACGAGGCCCGCTGACCGATCGCATCCCAGGAGGCCCGCGGCCATGCGAGCGGGCCGCGGCGCGGCTCTTCATCGGTCTGCGACGTCACGACGGTCCGGTGTTCGAGAAGCGATCGAGGCATTCGGGGCGGGGCGCGGAGCTTCAGCCTTCCTTGAAGCGGTAGCCGACGCCGTAGAGCGTCTCGATCATGTCGAACGCGGTGTCGGTCACCTTGAACTTCTTGCGCAGGCGCTTGATGTGGCTGTCGATGGTGCGGTCGTCGACGTAGACCTGGTCGTCGTAGGCCGCGTCCATCAGCGCGTTGCGGCTCTTCACGACGCCCGGACGGTGGGCGAGCGCCTGCAGGATCAGGAACTCGGTCACCGTCAGGGTCACCGGCTCGCCCTTCCAGGTGCAGGTGTGGCGCTCCGGGTCCATCATCAGCGAGCCGCGCTCGAGCGAGCGGGCGGCGGCGTCCGCCTCGCGGGCGGCGGCGCCCGGGCCGTCCTTCGGGGCGAAGCGGCGCAGCACCGCCTTCACCCGCTCGACCAGCAGCCGCTGCGAGAACGGCTTATGGATGAAGTCGTCGGCGCCCATCTTGAGGCCGAACAGCTCGTCGATCTCCTCGTCCTTCGAGGTCAGGAAGATCACGGGAAGGTCCGATTTCTGCCGCAGGCGCCTGAGAAGCTCCATCCCGTCCATGCGCGGCATCTTGATGTCGAAGATCGCGAGGTCGGGCGGCGAGTGCTTGAGCCCGTCGAGGGCCGAGGCGCCGTCGGTGTAGGTCTGGATCCGGTAGCCTTCGGTCTCCAGGGCGATCGACACCGAGGTGAGGATGTTGCGGTCGTCGTCGACGAGGGCGATGGTCGGCATGCGCGTTCCTTGACTGAACGGGGCGGTGCGGGCGCGTGACGAGGGCCTGCGTCGCCGCCTCCGGCCCCGGACGGGGCAGGCAAAAACGCGAACGCGACGACGAGTCGTATGACCGTGTCCGTTTCGCGCGGAAGGTCTGGTGCTTTAAGCCGAAGTTTCGAAAAAAGCGAGCGGCCATGGTAGCTTGGCCGTATCCGGGCGATGCGCCGCGTCCCCCCGGCCTCGTCGGCGGCCGCGATTTCGCCCTATGATGCGGCGGGCGCGGCGTTTTTCCGACGCCGCTTCGGGGAGCGACGGGCGCGATGGCAGAGACATCCGACAGCGTGGGCGGGGCCGAATCGAGCGGGCCGCGCGGGCCGGCGCGGCCGCTTCCGGCGGCCCAGGCCCCGTTCGACGCGATCGGCCTGTCGCGGCGCCTGCTGCGCAGCATCCGCTCCGGCGCGCTGGCGACCCTCGATGCCGACGGCACGCCGTTCGCCTCGCTGGTGACCATCGCCACCGACGTCGACGGCACGCCGCTGATGCTGCTGTCCCAGCTCTCGGCCCACACCCGCAACCTGCTCGCCGACCCGCGCTGCTCGCTGCTGTTCTCGGCCGGCGGCAAGGGCGATCCGCTCGCCCACCCGCGGCTGACCGTCGTCGGGCGTGGCCTGCGGACCGACGAGCTGCGCGCGCGGGCCCGCTTCCTCGCCCGGCACCCGAAGGCTGCGCTCTACGCCGACTTCCCCGATTTCGGGTTCTTCGCGATCGCGCCGACGGCGGGCCACCTCAACGGCGGCTTCGCCAAGGCGGCGACGCTGACGCGGGCCGAGCTGCTTCTGGATCTCGCCGGCGCGGAGGCGATCGTGGCCGGCGAGCGCGGCGCGATCGAGCACATGAACGCCGACCACGCCGACGCGCTGGCGCTCTACGCGGCCTCGGAGGGAACGGCCGCGTGGCGCCTCACCGGGCTCGACCCGGAGGGCATGGACCTGCTGGCCGGCGACCGGACCGCGCGGGTGACGTTCCCGGACACGGTCCGCGACATGGGCGCCTTGCGCAAGGTCCTCGTGGTCATGGCCGCCGAAGCGAGGGCGGCGGCCGAGACGCCGCGGCCCTGAAGCCCAGGCATCCCCGCTCGGCCGGCATGCCGCGCGGGCCGACGACGGGGAAAGGGGCCTCAGACCTCTTCGGCGGCCGGCTTTTCCGTCTCGGCCTCGTCGCCGTCCGTCTCGGCGTCCTCGGTCTCGGCTTCGGCGGCCTCCGGCTCGGGCTGAGCTTCGGCGCCGGGCGAGGGCCGGGTGCGGCGGCGGCTCCAGCCGGGCGTCGCGCGCGGCGCGCCGCGGGTGACTTCCTCGTTGCCTTCCAGCACGCGCTTCACCCGCGCGTTGAAGTCCGACATCGAGATGCTGGGCGAGCGCCCGTTGGGGGGAGTGCGAGCCATTCGGGGGCCTTCCGCTTCGTAGCCCAAGGCACGGGATTGCGCGGAGGGAAGCTCTCTAGATAGGGCGGAACGTGCGGAAACCGAAGGGCCGAGGCGCGGAGCGCGGCGCTGAGCGGGTCTGCACGCCCTCTTTCGCCCCGCGACGACGCCCGCGCTTGGCGCTCTCCCCCGCGGCTGCTATCCCGCGGGCGACCGACACCGCCTCCTCACATCAGACGGCGCGCAGCGATGGCCCTTCGGCCGGCCGCACGCGCGCCGGAGATCAGCATCGATGACGACTACGCCGATCGACAACATCCGCAACTTCTCGATCGTCGCGCATATCGACCACGGCAAGTCGACGCTCGCCGACCGCCTGATCCAGACGACGGGCACCGTGGCGCTGCGCGACATGAGCGAGCAGATGCTCGACTCGATGGACATCGAGAAGGAGCGCGGAATCACCATCAAGGCGCAGACCGTGCGCCTGGAATACAAGGCCGAGGACGGCAAGAACTACGTCCTCAACCTGATGGACACGCCCGGCCACGTCGACTTCGCCTACGAGGTCTCGCGCTCGCTCGCCGCCTGCGAGGGCTCGCTGCTGGTGGTGGATGCGAGCCAGGGCGTCGAGGCGCAGACGCTGGCCAACGTCTACCAGGCGCTCGACGCCAACCACGAGATCGTCCCGGTCCTCAACAAGATCGACCTGCCGGCCGCCGAGCCGGAGCGCATCCGCGCGCAGATCGAGGAGGTGATCGGCATTGACGCCTCGGAAGCGGTCGCGATCTCGGCCAAGAGCGGCCTCAACATCGAGGCGGTGCTGGAGGCCATCGTCAAGCGCCTGCCGCCGCCCAAGGGCGACCGCGACGCGCCCCTCAAGGCGCTGCTGGTGGACAGCTGGTACGACGTCTACCTCGGCGTCGTCGTGCTGGTGCGCATCGTCGACGGCGTGCTCAAGAAGGGCATGAACATCCGCATGATGCGGGCCGACGCGGTGCACGGCGTCGACAAGATCGGCGTGTTCCGGCCGAAGATGGCCGACATCGGCGAGCTCGGGCCGGGCGAGGTCGGCTTCTTCACCGGCTCGATCAAGGAGGTCGCCGACACCCGCGTCGGCGACACGCTCACGGAGGACAAGCGCCCGTGCAAGGAGATGCTGCCGGGCTTCAAGGACGTGCAGTCGGTGGTGTTCTGCGGGCTGTTCCCCGTCGACGCGGCCGAGTTCGAGACCCTGCGCAGCGCCATGAGCAAGCTCCGGCTCAACGACGCGTCGTTCTCCTACGAGATGGAGACCTCCGCCGCGCTCGGCTTCGGCTTCCGCTGCGGCTTCCTCGGGCTCCTGCACCTCGAGATCATCCAGGAGCGCCTGGAGCGCGAGTTCAATCTCGACCTGATCTCGACCGCGCCCTCCGTCGTCTACCACCTTCAGATGACCGACGGCACGGTGAAGGAGCTGCACAACCCGGCCGACATGCCCGACGTGATGAAGATCACGGCGATCGAGGAGCCGTGGATCCGCGCCACCATCCTCACGCCGGACGACTACCTCGGCGGCGTGCTCAAGCTGTGCCAGGACCGGCGCGGCACGCAGGTCGACCTCAACTACGTGGGCAAGCGCGCCATGGTCGTCTACGACCTGCCGCTGAACGAGGTGGTGTTCGACTTCTACGACCGCCTCAAGTCGATCTCGAAGGGCTACGCGTCGTTCGACTACCACATCTCCGATTATCGCGAGGGCGACCTCGTCAAGATGTCGATCCTCGTCAACGCCGAGCCGGTCGACGCCCTCTCGATGCTGGTCCACCGCTCCCGCGCCGAGCATCGCGGCCGCGCCATGTGCGAGAAGCTGAAGGACCTGATCCCGCGCCACCTGTTCCAGATCCCGGTCCAGGCGGCGCTCGGCGGCAAGATCATCGCCCGCGAGACCATCAAGGCGCTGTCCAAGGACGTGACCGCCAAGTGCTACGGCGGCGACATCTCGCGCAAGCGCAAGCTCCTGGACAAGCAGAAGGAAGGCAAGAAGAAGATGCGCCAGTTCGGGCGCGTCGAGATCCCGCAGGAGGCGTTCATCGCCGCGCTGAAGATGGACGATTGAGCTTTTCGGCGCCCTGGGGTTCACTGGGCCGTGCGACGGAATCGGTGCGGCGCCCCACGCGTTGTACCGGCGGCGCGGCCGTCGTGCCGGGTGACGGTGATACGCGATGCAGCGCAGCGAAGTGATCGCCAGACTGACTGAGCGGGCGGGGCATCTTCAGGAGGCCGGCATACTCGCGCTCTACCTTTTCGGCTCCGTCGCCCGTGACGAGGCCGGCCTCGACAGCGACGTCGACCTGTTCGTCGACCCGCAATACGAACGGTTCGGCTTCGTCGAATTGTTCAGGACGGAGGCCTACCTGACTCAAGCCCTCGGCTGCCGGGTCGACCTGACGACGCGGGAAGGGCTGCATCCGCAATTGCGGGCCGAGATCGAACGCGAGGCCATCCAGGTCCTGTGATGAAGCGGTCGGCGATTGCGCGCCTCACGGACATCCTGACGATGATCGACGCGGCGGCGGACATCGTCGCGGGACGAACGTTGGCCGATTATCGCATGGACTTGGTGATGCGCCTCGCCGTCGAACGATGTGTCGAGATCGTATCGGAAGCGAGCCGGCACGTGCCGCCGGATGCGAAGACACGCTTTCCGTCCGTACCGTGGTCCGAGATCGCAGCCGTCGGCAACAAGCTTCGGCACGAGTACAATCGCATCGACGACCTCATCCTTTGGAAGATCGCGACGGTGTCGCTTCCCGAGCTTCGCCCGATCATCGCGGCGATCCTGAGCGAGGCGTCGGCCGGCTGAGCGGCGCTGCGCGCGACGCCCGCTATCGGCGCGACGTCGTGGCGAACGCGGCATCCGTCACCGGCCCCGATCCACGAGCCGGAACCGCGCTGCACCGCAAAAGGTTCGCCCTCCGAAAACCGGAGCCGAACCGATGCGGATCACCACCGTCGCCGACCACGTCGTCGAGACCCTGCAGGAGGCCGGCGTCCGGCGCATCTACGGGGTCGTCGGCGACAGCCTGAACGCGATCACCGAGGCGATCCGGGCCCGCGGCGTGATCGCGTGGATCCACGTCCGCCACGAGGAATCCGGGGCCTTCGCCGCCGGCGCCGAGAGCCAGATCACCGGCGAGCTCGCGGTCTGCGCCGGCTCGTGCGGCCCCGGCCACGTCCACCTCATCAACGGCCTCTACGATTGCCACCGCTCGCGCACGCCCGTCCTGGCGATCGTGGCGCACATCCCGTCGGCCGAGATCGGCTCGGGCTACTTCCAGGAGACGCACCCGACCGAGCTGTTCCGCGGCTGCAGCCACTACTGCGAGCAGGTCTCCGACCCCGCCCAGCTTCCCTACGTGCTGGAGAACGCGATGCGCGCCGCGATCGGGCAGCGCGGCGTCGCGGTCGTCGTCATCCCCGGCGACGTCGCGCTCAAGGACGCGCCGGCCCGCGCGGTCGCGACGAAGGCCGGCCTCGTGCCCCCGAAGCCCGTGGTGCGGCCGGCCGAGGCCGACCTGGACGCGCTCGCCGCGCTCCTCAACGGCGCGAAGAAGATCACGCTGCTCTGCGGCCGGGGCTGCGCGGGCGCGCATGCCGAGCTGCTGCAGCTGGCCGAGGCCCTGAAGAGCCCGATCGTCCACGCGCTCGGCGGCAAGGAATACGTCGAGTACGACAACCCCTACGACGTCGGCATGACCGGGCTGATCGGGTTCTCGTCCGGCTACGCGGCCATGCACGGCTGCGAGACCCTGCTGATGCTCGGCACCGGCTTTCCCTACAAGCAGTTCTACCCGGCCGACGCGAAGGTGGCGCAGGTGGACCTGCGCCCGGAGGAGCTCGGGCGCCGCTGCCGGCTCGACCTCGGCCTCGTCGGCGACGTCGGCGCCACAATCCAGGCGCTGCTGCCGAAGCTTGCGGTCAAGACCGACCGCGCCTGGCTCGACGGCAGCCTCAAGCACTACGCCAAGGCGCGCGCCGGCCTCGACGAGCTGGCGGAGGGCAAGCCCGGGCGCAAGCCGATCCACCCGCAGCACCTCACCCGTCTCTTAAGTGAGGCGGCCGCCGACGACGCGGTCTTCACCGCCGACGTCGGCACCCCGACGATCTGGGCGGCGCGCTACCTCAAGATGAACGGCCGGCGCCGCCTCATCGGCTCCTGGGTGCACGGCTCGATGGCCAACGCCATGGTGCAGGGCATCGGCGTCCAGGCCGCCTCGCCCCGGCGCGAGGTGATCGCGCTGTGCGGCGACGGCGGCTTCAGCATGCTGATGGGCGACTTCCTGACGCTGCGCCAGCATCGGCTGCCGCTGAAGGTGGTGGTGTTCAACAACGGCTCGCTCGGCTTCGTCGAGATGGAGATGAAGGCCGCGGGCTACCTCGAGACCGGCGTCGCGCTGGACAACCCGGACTTCGCCGCGATGTCGCGGGCGGCCGGCATCTTCGCGATCCGCGTCGAGGATCCCGGCGAGCTGGAAGGCGCGATCCGCGAGTTCCTGGCCTTCGACGGCCCGTCGCTGCTCGACGTGGCGGTGGCGCGCAACGAGCTGTCGATCCCGCCCAAGATCGACGGGCAGCAGGTCAAGGGTTTCAGCCTCTACATGCTGCGCGCGGTGATGAGCGGACGCGGTGACGCGGTCCTCGACCTCGCCAAGACCAACCTGCTTCGATAGACCGGATTGAAATCGTTCCAGGGCGCGCCGCGGCGCGCGCATGGCGCGTTCGAGACATACGGGAGGGCGCGCATGGCCCGGCAGCGGAACATCTGGCGCCTCGCGCGCCGCCCCGTCGGCACGATCGCCGAGGGCGACCTCGCCTACGGCTCGGAGGCGCTGCCCGAGCTGCAGCCCGGGCAGTTCCTGCTGCAGGTCCTGTACCTGTCGCTCGATCCGACGAACCGGATCTGGATGAGCGACGCCGAGCAGTACATGCCGCCGGTCGGCCTCGGCGAGCCGATGCGGGGCCTCGTCGCCGGCCGGGTGGTCGAGAGCCGGAAGGACGGGGTCGAGGTCGGCGCGCTCTATGCCGGGATGGGCGCCTGGGCCGACCACGTGGTCACCGACGGCCAGGGCCTGCAGCCCCTGGCCCTGCCGCCGGGCGTGCCGCTCTCGGTGGGCTTCGGCGTGTTCGGCCTCGTCGGCCCGACAGCGTATTTCGGCCTGCTCGACATCGGCCGCCCCAAGGCCGGCGAGACCCTGGTGGTCTCGGCCGCCGCCGGCGGCGTCGGCCAGATCGTCGGGCAGATCGGCAAGATCAAGGGCTGCCGGGTGATCGGCATCGCCGGCGGCCCGGAGAAGTGCCGGTTCGTCGTCGACGAGCTCGGGTTCGACGCCGCGATCGACTACCGCAACGAGGATGTCGGCGCCCGTCTCGACGCGCTGGCGCCCGACGGCGTCGACATCAACTTCGAGCAGGTCGGGGGGGCGGTCTCCGACGCGGTGTTCGCCCGGATGCGCCTGTTCGGGCGGATGCCGCTGTGCGGCCTGATCGCCTCCTACAACGACACCGCGGAGCGCCCGGGGCCAGCGGCGTCCGCGGCGTGGCGGCAGATGCTGATGCGCCGGCTCACGGTGCAGGGCTTCATCGTCACCGACTACGCCGCGCGCTGGGACGAGGCGGTGCAGGCGCTCGGCGGCTGGATGGCGGAAGGCCGGATCAAGACCCGGCAGGACGTCCGGCCGGGCCTCGAGCGGGCGCTCGAGCACCTCGACAGCCTCTACACCGGCGGCAACTTCGGCAAGCTGCTGGTCGAGGTCGGCGCCTGAGGGCGTCGGCGAACGGCCGATGCGGACGGCCGGGGGAATCGGCCGAGGAAGATGGCAGGAACATGCGGATCGGACTGTTCGTCCCCTGTTACGTCGACGCCTTCGAGCCGGAGGTCGGCATCGCCACGCTCGAACTGCTGGAGCGACTCGGGCTCGATGTGGCGTACCCGTTCGACCAGACCTGCTGCGGCCAGCCGATGACCAACACCGGCTGCCACGCGGAGGCCGCCGCCACGGAAGCCCTGTTCGTCAAGAACTTCGCCCCGTTCGATTACGTCGTCGCGCCCTCGGGCAGCTGCGTGCACCAGGTCCGCGAGCACCTCACCGCGATCCCGCAGACGGAGGAGGTGGTCGGCGTGCGGCGCAAGACCTTCGAGCTGGTCGAGTTCCTGCACGACGTGCTGAAGATCGAGGAGTTCCCCTGGGCGTCGTTCCCGCACAAGGTCGCCTACCACTCAAACTGCAATGCCCTGCGCGGCATCCACCACGCCCGGCCCTCCGAGATCGTCGCGCCGCCCTACTCGAAGCCGCTCGACCTGCTCTCCAAGGTGAAGGGCATCGAGATCGTGTCGCTGACGCGGCCCGACGAGTGCTGCGGCTTCGGCGGCACCTTCTCGGTGTTCGAGCCGGCGGTCTCCGCCAAGATGGGCTACGACAAGGTGACCGATCAGGCGCGCGCCGGGGCGGCCTACGTCGTCTCGGCCGATTCCTCGTGCATGATGCACCAGAAGGGCTGCGCCGAGCGCCTCGGCGTGCCGCTGAAGTACATCCACATCGCGCAGGTCCTCAACGGAGCCGCCGCATGAGCATCGAAGATCTCACGCCCCGCGAGACCGGCGGCATGATCCATCCCGAGGTCCGCGCGCCCGTCGACGAGAGCGAGCGCCACCAGGACGGCGGCCGCCTCCAGCACGCCGAGGCGGCCTCGAAGCCGATCGCCGCGCCGAAGACGCGCGAGCCGCAGCCGCGCGGGGCCAAGATCCGCGGCAACCGGCCGATCGACCAGGGCGAGGCCGCCGAGCGCTTCCTCGCCGCGCCGCTGCATCAGGCGGCGCACGACGAGCGCCTGTGGGACCTGCGCAAGAAGCGCGACGTCTCGGCCCACGGCATCCCCGAATGGGAGGAGCTTCGCGAGATCGCCTCGAACATCAAGGCGCACACGCTGAGCCGCCTCGATACCTATCTCGAGCAGTTCGAGGCGGCGGCGAAGGCCAACGGCGTCCACGTCCACTGGGCCGCGGACGGGGCCGACCACAACCGCATCGTGCTCGAGATCCTCCGCAGCCACGGCGCGAGGACGCTGGTGAAGTCGAAGTCGATGCTCACGGAGGAGTGCGGCTTCCGGCACCACATGGCGGCCAGCGGGATCGAGATCATCGAGACCGATCTCGGCGAGCGCATCCAGCAGCTCGACAACGAGGAGCCGAGCCACATCGTGGCGCCGGCCGTCCACAAGACCCGGATGGACGTCGCCGAGGTCTTCGCGAAGACGCTGGGCACCGACCCGGACAACGACGACGCCCACTACCTCGCCGAGAGCCAGCGCGAGACCACGCGCCCCTACATCCTCAACGCCGATGCCGGGATGACCGGCTGCAACTTCGCCATCGCCGAGACCGGCACGGTCGTCACCTGCACCAACGAGGGCAACGCCGACCTCTCCGGCAACGTGCCGCCGCTGCAGATCCACTCGATCGGCATCGAGAAGATCATCCCGCGCATCGAGGACCTCGGCGTCTTCATCCGGCTGCTGTCTCGCTCGGCGCTCGGCTCGCCGATCACCCAGTACACCTCGCATTTCCGCGGGCCGCGGCCGGGCACCGAGATGCACTACGTGCTGGTCGACAACGGCCGCTCTGAGCGCCTCGGCATGGAGGAGTTCTGGACCTCGCTGAAATGCATCCGCTGCGGCGCCTGCATGAACACCTGCCCGGTCTACCGCCGCTCGGGCGGGCTCTCCTACGGGGCGACCTATGCCGGGCCGATCGGCCTGATCATCGACCCGACCTTCAACAAGCGGAAATACTCGACGCTGCCGTTCTCCTCGACGATGAACGGCTCCTGCACCAACGTCTGCCCGGTGAAGATCAACATCCACGAGCAGATCTTCGCCTGGCGCAAGGTGCTGGCCGAGGAGCACCAGATCCCGCTCCTGAAGCAGGGCATGATGAAGGCGGCCGGCGCCGTGCTGAGCCGCCCGGCCGCCTACCGCGCGGCGATCGGCACGGCGGATTCGGCGCTGCGCGCGCTGCCGCGCTTCGCCGTCTACAACCCGCTCAACACCTGGGGGAAGAAGCGCGAGATGCCCGACGCCCCGAAGCAGAGCTTCCACGCCTGGTACAAGCAGAACCGCATGGCCGGCGCGGCGAAGAAGGACGTGTCGTGAGCGCCGGCACCCGCGCGGCGACGCTGGCCGCGATCCGCCGGAACCGGCCGGCCGGCGATTACCCTCTGCCGCAGGTCCCGGTCTTCGCCCCGCTGGTCGCCGACGACCACGTCGCGGCCTTCACCGAGGCACTGAAGCGCATGGGCGGGCGCGTGGTCGAGGCCGGCCCCGCCGGCGATCCGCTCGGCCACGTGCGCGAGCGCCTGGACGCGGCGAAGGTCGTCGCCTCCGCCGTGCCGGAACATGCCGGCAACCGCGACCTCTCCGCCGTCACCCGGCCGCAGGCGGTCGACGACGTCGACGTCGCGATCGTGCGCGCCCGCTTCGGCATCGCCGAGACCGGTTCGGTGTTGTTCACCGAGGCCGAGCTGGTGGTGAACGCGGTGGCCTACCTCGCCCAGCACCTCGTGGTGCTGCTCGACCCCGCCGACATCGTCGTCAACGTCCAGGCGGCCTACAAGCGGCCGGACTTCGCCGGGGCGGCCTACGCCGTCCTGCACACCGGCCCCTCCGCCACCGCTGACATCGAGGGCGTATTGATCCACGGGGCGCAGGGCGTGCGCTCGCTGACCGTCGTCCTGTTGCCGCGCCGCGACGTTCGGGCCGCCTGATCGATCGCGCCGTCGAGCTCGGGGAACCTCGGAACAGGCGTGCTCCTTGCTTGGGCTAGACCCTCGGCAACGCTACGGAGGCCCGATGCGCTACACTCTCGGCTGCAGCCTGTCCTACAACATCCTTTCGGACACGACCTTCATCTTCAACCTGGAGGTCGCGCGCCTGCGAAGCCTTGAGATTCTCAGCGAATCCCTCGTGCTGACGCCGAACCTGAAGCGCGACATCTACACGACGCCCGATCTGCTCAACCGTTACCTCGGCGTCAACGTGCCGATGGGCCAATTCGCGCTGGAATACAACGCCGAGGTCGAGCTCACCGTCCACCGGGCCGACCCGGCGACGATCAACGAGACGCCGATCTCGGCGCTGCCGCTCGACATCCTGCCGTTCCTGCTGCCGAGCCGCTTCGTCTCGTCCGATCGGCTGACGCCGTTCGCCCAGGCCGAGTTCGGCGCGCTGCCGAAGGGGCATCAACGGGTCAACCAGATCTGCAACTGGATCCACGACCACATGACCTACAAGCCGGGCACCAGCGACGGCGAGACCACCGCCGACGAGAGCCTGCTCAAGCGCGCGGGCGTGTGCCGCGACTTCGCGCATATCGGCACCGCCTTCTGCCGCGCGCTGGGCATCCCCGCCCGCTTCGTGTCCTGCTACGCGCACGGCCTGGTGCCGAGCGACTTCCACGCGGTGTTCGAGGCCTATCTCGACGGGCGCTGGTGGCTGTTCGACGCGACCCGCCAGGCCGATCTCGACGGCCTGGTGCGCATCGGCGTCGGCCGGGATGCCGCCGAGATCGCGTTCTCGACGCCCTACGGCAACATGCAGCCGGTCAACCAGCAGATCCGCATCACGCGCTCGGACGGCCTCGGCAGCCCGCCCCAGCGCACGGTCGACGCGATCTCGACGGAGGTGCCGGCGCCGCATGCGGGCGCGGCGTAGGGTTCGCCATCGAACACGGAGGGCATATGCTTCTCTTTCCCTCGCGGAGAGGGCCTGCCGCTGGTTCGATAAAGGACTCCCATGGCCTACCGCCACGTCGTCGGCCCGCGCAGCTGGGCGTTCGCCGACCTCGCCGAGCTGATGGCGAAGGCGACGCCGGTCCGCTCCGGCGACCGGCTCGCGGGGCTCGCCGCGGAATCGGCGGAGGAGGGGTCGGCCGCACGCTGGTGCCTCGCCGACGTGCCGCTGCGCGAGATCCTGGCCAAGCCCCTGATCGCCTACGAGGACGACGACGTCACCCGGCTGATCCTCGACGGCCACGATGCGGCGGCACTCTCCGAGATCGCGCACCTCACCGTCGGCGACTTTCGCGAATTCCTGCTCGTCGCGACCAGCGAGACGCTGGCGCGGATCGCGCCCGGGATCACGCCGGAGATGGCGGCGGCGGTCTCGAAGATCTCGCGCAACCAGGACCTGATCCTGATCGCCCGGAAGTGCCGGGTGGTGACCCGGTTCCGCAACACCATCGGCCTGCCCGGCACGATGGCCGTGCGGCTGCAGCCGAACCACCCGACCGACGATCCCGCCGGGATCACGGCGGCGATCCTCGACGGGTTGTCCTACGGCTGCGGCGACGCGGTGATCGGCATCAACCCGGCCTCGGACTCGGTGGCCGCGCTGGGCAAGCTCCTCCACCTCCTCGACGCGATCATCCAGCGCCATGCGATCCCGACGCAGGGCTGCGTGCTGACCCACGTCACCACCACCCTCGAGGCGATGAACCGCGGGCTGCCGGTCGACCTCGTGTTCCAGTCGATCGCCGGCACGCAGGGCGCCAACGCCGGGTTCGGCGTCACGCTGGCGATCCTGAAGGAGGCACACGAGGCGATGCTGGCGCTGAAGCGCGGGACGGTCGGCGACAACGGCATGTACTTCGAGACCGGGCAGGGCTCGGCGCTGTCCGCGAACGCTCATCACGGCATCGACCAGCAGACCCTGGAGGCGCGGGCCTACGCGGTGGCGCGCCCGTTCCGGCCGCTTCTCGTCAACACCGTCGTCGGCTTCATCGGGCCGGAATACCTCTACGACGGCAAGGAGATCATCCGCGCCGGGCTCGAGGACCACTTCTGCGGCAAGCTGATGGGCATCCCGCTCGGCGTGGACGTCTGCTACACCAACCACGCCGAGGCCGACCAGAACGACATGGACGTGCTGCTGACGCTGCTGGGGGCGGCCGGCTGCACCTACGTGATGGGCGTGCCCGGCGCCGACGACGTGATGCTGAACTACCAATCCACCTCGTTCCACGACTCCCTCTACGTCCGCGAGGTTCTGGGCCTCAAGCGCGCCCCCGAGTTCGAGGCGTGGCTGCACGCCCTCGGGATGACGGACGATCACGGCAGGCTGCTGCCCGCGGAGCCGGGATCGCCGCTGCTCGCCGACGCTTCGGGGCTCGCCGCATGAGCGAGGACGCGAAGGTCTGGGCGCGGCTCGCCGGGCTGACGCCCGCCCGGATCGGCCTCGGGCGGGCCGGGAGCGGCCTGCCGACCCGCGAGGTCCTGCGCTTCGGCCTCGCCCACGCCCAGGCCCGCGACGCCGTGCACGCGCCGATGGATGCCGATGCGACCGCACAGGCGATCGCGGCGTTGGGTTTCGCGACGCTCCGGGTCGCCTCGCGGGCGGCCGACCGCGCGACCTACCTGCGCCGGCCCGACCTCGGGCGCGCCTTGGCGGAGGAGGGCCGCCAGGCCCTCGAGCAGGCCGCCGGCGATCCGGTCGATCTCGCGATCGTCGTCGCCGACGGGTTGTCGGCCCGTGCCGTGCACGAGGGCGCGGCCGGTTTCCTTGCGGCCTTCAAGCCGCATGCCGACCGGGCCGGCTGGCGGCTCGCGCCGGTGGTCGTCGCAACGCAGGCCCGCGTCGCGCTCGGCGACGCCGTCGGCAGCGCCCTCAAGGCCCGCGCGGTGGCGGTGCTGATCGGCGAGCGTCCCGGCCTGTCCTCGCCAGACAGCCTCGGGATCTACCTCACCTTCGCGCCGCGCCCCGGCCGCTCGGACGCCGAGCGCAACTGCATCTCGAACGTCCGCCCCGCCGGGCTCTCGCACCCGCTCGCCGCGTTCAAGCTCGACTGGCTCCTGACCCAGGCCTTCGCCCGCGGGCTGACCGGCGTGTCCCTGAAGGACGAGAGCGACGCCGCGCTCGCCGCCCCCGAGCCGACGCGGTCCCTGCCGCAGCCCTAAGCGCCCCGCTCGACGTCCCAGCATTCGCTCGGCCGACGGTTCACCGGGGCGCCGGGCTCGGGAGCGACCAAGTATTCGCGGCGCAAGCGCGGCTGTGGCGATGTCGCAACACCGCGAAAGCATCCCGGGTTTGCCCCGAGACCTGCCTTCAACCGCCGCGATCCCGCCATAAACCGGGACCACCTCAGCATCCGCGGTAAACGGCTTTTCCCCCAACCGGTTACCGCTCGGTTGCGAGCGATTCCAAGAGCGTGGTCGAGCCTCCTCGCGCAACGTCGGTCGACGCTGCGGGACGGTCGTTCGCACTCCGCCGGGGATCGGTCGATGCGTAGCGGACCCGGGGGTGCGGGACAGGTCATGGACGCGCCTACGAACGACAAGTCGAAGCTGCCGAGCCGCCACGTCACGGAGGGGGCCGACCGCGCGCCGCACCGCTCGTATCTCTATGCGATGGGCCTGACCAAGCAGCAGATCCACCAGCCGCTCGTCGGCGTGGCGTCGTGCTGGAACGAGGCCGCCCCGTGCAACATCTCGCTGATGCGCCAGGCGCAGGCGGTGAAGAAGGGCGTCGCGGCCGCCCACGGCACCCCGCGCGAGTTCTGCACCATCACCGTCACCGACGGCATCGCCATGGGGCACGCCGGCATGCGCGCCTCGCTGCCGTCGCGCGAGGTCATCGCCGATTCCGTCGAGCTGACCATGCGCGGCCACGCCTACGACGCCTTGGTCGGCCTCGCCGGCTGCGACAAGTCGCTGCCGGGCATGATGATGGCGATGGTGCGTCTCAACGTGCCGTCGATCTTCATCTACGGCGGCTCGATCCTGCCGGGCTCGTTCCGCGGCCGCCCGGTCACCGTGCAGGACCTGTTCGAGGCGGTCGGCAAGGTCGCCGTCGGCGACATGAGCCTCGACGACCTCGACGAGCTCGAGCAGGTCGCCTGCCCCTCGGCCGGCGCCTGCGGCGCGCAGTTCACCGCCAACACCATGGCCACCGTTTCCGAGGCGATCGGCCTTGCGCTGCCCTACTCGGCCGGCGCGCCGGCGCCTTACGAGATCCGCGACCAGTTCTGCGCCACCGCCGGCGAGAAGGTGATGGAGCTGCTGGCCAAGAACATCCGCCCGCGCGACATCGTCACTCGCAAGTCCCTGGAGAACGCCGCCGCCGCGGTGGCGGCCTCGGGCGGCTCGACCAACGCCGCGCTCCACCTGCCGGCGATCGCGCACGAGTGCGGGATCAAGTTCGACCTGTTCGACGTCGCCGAGATCTTCCGGCGCACGCCCTACGTCGCCGACCTGAAGCCGGGCGGCCGCTACGTCGCCAAGGACATGTTCGAGGTCGGCGGCATCCCGCTCCTGATCAAGACCCTGCTCGACCACGGCTTCATCCACGGCGACTGCATGACGGTGACCGGCCGCACCATCGCCGAGAACATGGAGCACGTCCGCTGGAACCCGGACCAGGACGTGGTCCGCTCGGCTGGCAGCCCGATCACCCCGACCGGCGGCGTCGTCGGCCTCAAGGGCAACCTCGCCACCGAGGGCGCGATCGTGAAGGTCGCCGGCATGCCGCTGGACAAGCAGGTCTTCACCGGCCCGGCGCGGGTGTTCGACGGCGAGGAGGCCTGCTTCGAGGCCGTCCAGAAGCGCACCTACAAGGAGGGCGAGGTCCTTGTGATCCGCTACGAGGGCCCGAAGGGCGGCCCCGGCATGCGCGAGATGCTGTCTACCACCGCCGCGCTCTACGGCCAGGGCATGGGCGACAAGGTCGCCCTCATCACCGACGGGCGCTTCTCCGGCGCCACCCGCGGCTTCTGCGTCGGCCATGTCGGGCCCGAGGCGGCGGTGGGCGGGCCGATCGGCCTGCTGCGCGACGGCGACATGATCACGCTCGACGCGATCAAGGGCACCCTCGACGTGGCGCTCTCCGACGCCGAGCTCGACGCGCGCCGCAAGGCGTGGACGCCGCGGACCAATTCCGCGACCTCCGGCTACCTCTGGAAGTACGCGCAGACCGTCGGACCCGCCGTGAACGGCGCCGTGACCCATCCGGGCGGCGCCGAGGAGATCCAGAGCTATGCGGACGTCTAGGACCGACCGCGACCGGCCGGACCGGGCCGATCCCCGTCGGTCCCGCGGCGGGCTGAACGTGCACTTGCGCGGCCTCGCGCTCGCCGCGACGGCGGTCGCGACCCTGCTCGCCGGCACGCCGGCGACGGAGGCGCTCGACGCCAGCGTCCGCACGCCCGTGCCGGAGAAGAGCTACCGCAGCGCCAAGGACGCGCTGCGGGCCGGCGTGCGCGAGTACAATGCCGGCGACAAGGAGGGCGCGGCCCGCGCGCTCGAATACGCTGCCGACCAGGGCCACGCGCTCGCCCTGTGGAAGCTCGGCCGGATGTACGCCGAGGGCGACGGCGTCCCGCACGACGACCTGAAGGCGTTCGAGTTCTTTTCGCGGATCGCCGATTCCGGCACCGACGACGGGCCCGACGCGCAGACCTCGGCGGTGACGGCGAGCGCCTTCACCGCGCTCGGCAGCTACTTCCTCGACGGGATCAAGGGCACCTACGTGCGCCCGAACCCTGAGCGGGCCTACGACATGTTCAACTACGCGGCGTCGTATTTCGGCGACCCGAACGCGCAGTACAACCTCGCCCGCCTCTACCTCGACGGCACCGGCGTCGAGGCCGACGCGCGCCAGGCCGCGCGCTGGTTCAACCTCGCCGCCGAGAAGGGCCACCACCCGGCCCAGGCGCTCTTGGGCGACATGCTGATGAACGGCATGGGCGGCGTGCCGGTGCAGCGCGCCCGCGGCCTGATGTGGCTCTCGCTGGCCCGCGAGGGCGTCGAGGGGCGCAAGGACGCGTGGATCGTCGCGCTCTACGAGAAGAACTGGGCAGCGGCCAGCGACGAGGACCGCGCCGAGGCGCAGGCCCAGGTGCAGACGGTGGGCTCGATCAAGCGCCGCCGCTGAACCCGGGCGGGCACGACGGCCCGGCCGGGGCGATGTCATATCCCGCGACGCGAATCGAACCCGGCACGGGTTCCTCCCTCCCCCGCCGAGGGGGGAGGGAGACGCGCTGAACCGAGTCCATCAGTAACGCGGTCTATCGGACGGCGCTCAGCCCTTGCGCGCGGCCATGGCCGTGACGAAGGACGGGCGCGCCAGGATGCCGTCGACGTAGGCCGCGAGCTTCGGCCAGCGGGCGGCGTCGATCTTCGCGTCCGCGAGGTGGAAGTTGTAGAAGCCGGTCGCGATCGCGATGTCGGCGATCGAGAAGGTGTCGCCGACCAGGAACGCGCCGTCGATCCGACCCTCGAGGTGGTCGAACAGCGGCGGCAGGTCGGTGTCGAGCGACTTGGCGACCGCGGCGTCGTCGCAGGGCTTGCCCATCATGTTGGGCTTCAGCACCCGCTCGCGGAACGCCACGACCAGCGGGCCGAACAGCTCCGTGTCGCCGAACTTGTCGTACCAGACCGCGCGGCCGAGCGCCTTCGCGTCGGCCGGCATCAGCGCCGGGTCCGGGTGCTTGCGCTCGAGGTACCACAGGATCGCGGAGGAATCGGCGAGCTTGAAGCCGTCGTCGTCGATCGCCGGGATCTTGCCGAGCGGGCTCGCCGCCTGGAACGCCGCATCGGGCGCGTGGAACATGCAGGGCACGTGCTCGTAGGGCACGCCCTTCTCGGCGAGCGCCACGAGGATCTTGCGGACGTAGGGCGAATAGCCGGTGCCGTAGACGATCATGCTGGTTCTGGACCCATCGGGTTTGCGGAGGGCGTCTCGTAGCACGGATCCCGTCGGCACGGCCGCGACCGGCCCCCCCGGATGCGGTCGGACCGCTGCGGCCATTCGACGGGCCATCGGAACTTGGCCGTACGATCGGGCACTTACCCGCACGAGCCCGCACCTCCGTGGGCCGCGATTCCGCCGTCACGAGAGGATTTCCATGAAAGCGCTGTGCTGGCACGGCAAGGGCGACATCCGCTGCGACACGGTCCCCGATCCGCGGATCGAGAATGCGCGCGACATCATCATCAAGGTGACGTCCTGCGCCATCTGCGGCTCGGACCTTCACCTGATGGACGGCCAGATGCCGACCATGGAGGCGGGCGACGTGCTCGGCCACGAGTTCATGGGCGAGGTCGTCGAGGTCGGGCAGGGCTTCACCAAGTTCAGGAAGGGCGACCGCGTGGTCGTGCCGTTCAACATCAATTGCGGCGAATGCCGCCAGTGCCGGCTCGGGAACTACTCCGTCTGCCAGCGCTCGAACCGCAACGCCGCCATGGCCGCCGCCCAGTTCGGCTACACCACCGCCGGCCTGTTCGGCTACTCGCACCTCACCGGCGGCTACGGCGGCGGGCAGGCCGAGTACGTGCGCGTGCCGATGGCCGACGTCGCGCCGATGCTGGCGCCCGAGGGCGTCGACGACGAGTCGCTGCTGTTCCTCACCGACATCCTGCCGACCGGATGGCAGGGCGCCGAGCATTGCGAGATCAAGGGCGGCGAGATCATCGCAGTCTGGGGCGCGGGCCCGGTCGGCTTGTTCGCGATCCAGTCCGCCAAGATCATGGGCGCCGAGCGCATCATCGCGATCGACACGGTGCCCGAGCGCTTGGCGCTCGCCCGCACCTACGGCGCGACCGACATCATCGATTACGCGAAGGAAGACGTGTTCGAGCGGATCAAGGAGATCAGCAAGGGCGAGGGCGCCGACGGCGTCATCGACTGCGTCGGCATGGAGGCCAGCGCCGGCCATGGCGTCGCCAGCCTCGTCAACACGATCCAGGAGAAGCTGACCTCGACCGAGCGGCCTTACGCCCTGATGGAGGCGATCAAGGCGGTGCGCCCCTGCGGCATCGTCTCGGTGCCCGGCGTCTACGGCGGCCCGATCCCGGTCAACATGGGCATGATCGTCCAGAAGGGCCTGACCATGAAGAGCGGGCAGACCCACGTGAAGCGCTACCTGGAGACGCTGACCAAGCTGATCCAGGAGGGGAAGATCGACATGACGTCGATGATCACCCACCGCTCCACCAACCTCGCCGACGGGCCGGACCTCTACAAGACGTTCCGGGACAAGAAGGACGGTTGCGTGAAGGTCGTGTTCCACCCGAACTAACCGACGGGGCGATGCTGGCGCGGTCCGGAACGGACCGTCGCCGGCGTCGCTCGCCGCGGGGGCTCACGCCGCCCGCGCGTTCGCCGTCGGCGCGAAATGGCCGAGGTAGCGCGTGCCGATCGCCGTCACCGGCAGCACGACGAAGACGTCGGTGGTGCCGAACTGGCGGTCGATCACCGCCCCGTCGCCGAAGGTGGCGCCGACGCGGAGATAGCCCTTGATCAACGGCGGCAGCGCCTGCAGGGCGGCCTTCGGGTCGATCGCCTCGCGGTCTAGCCGGTCCATCGGCACGTAGCGCTCGGGCAGCGCCCGGGCCCGCCAGCCGTCGGGCGCACGGGCATGGTGGTGCAGGAAGCTCAGGGGAAGCGCGAGGCGGGAGGGATCGGTGCCGTCGAGGCTGGCGCAGCCGATCAGCGCGTCGATGCGGTGGTGCAGCACGTAGGCGTAGATGCCGGCCCAGAGCAGCTCGACCGTGCGCTTGGTGCGATAGGGCTTCAGCACGCAGGAGCGGCCGAGCTCGAGCAGGCGCTTGCCGGGATGGGCCGCGAGCAGCGGCGCGATGTCGAACTCGGAGGCCGAGTAGAAGCCGAAATGGCGCTCGGCAGCCTCGCCGCGGAGCAGGCGATAGGTGCCGACCACCTTGGGCCGCGCCTTGCGGAACGGCTTCGCGTCGGTCGCGGCGTGGTCGATCACCAGGAGGTGGTCGCAGACCGCATCGTAGGCGTCGACGTCGCGCCGCGACAGCATCGCCATGCCGCTGGGGATCGCCGACATCTCCTCGTAGAACACCTGGTAGCGCAGCCGCTGCGCCCGGCGGATCTCGGACTTGCGGGTGGCGAGGCACACCTCGAGGCTGCCGATGCGGCCGAGGCTCGGGCCCAGCTCGGGGAGGGGCTTGCCCGCACCCTTGGCCTTGAAGCGGATCGGCGTGGCGCCGGGCGGGGTCAGGCTGCGGCCACCGAAGCCGGGCAGGGTGCCGTCGGCCGACTTGCGCTTCAGCTTCGCGATGGGGGACTCGACGCTGTCCCAGCCGTTGGCCCGGATCGCGTCCCAGGCGGCGGAGGCCCCACGCGTAAACTTCGCGACCATGGTCGACGCCCATTCCGGGTCGGGAGCGCGCCCCCGCGGGGCGGCCGGCTCCAGGCCCTGGAACCGGACACAATCACGAAGGCCGCACGCTTTTATGACAGGCCCGCGCCGGCGCCCGTGAGCGTCCCGCGAGCCCGAAGGCCGTCCGGTCTCAGACGAACTGGCTGAGGCCGGGGACGGAGCCGACGATCGGCCCCATGACGTCCTCGCCGGCCTTCTCGCGGCCGTAGGCGAACAGCTCCTGGCCGAGCGGCTGCATCTGGCCCATCGGCACGCCGGCCGCCATCAGCTTCTGGCCGAGCGCCATCACGCCGCCGCCCATCATGCCGCCGAGCATGCCCATGAGGCCGCCGCCGCCCTCGTCGGCGTTCGAGTTCGCGACCAGGGATTCGGCGCCCGGCATCGCCGCCATCAGCTGGCTCACCTCCGTGGCGGGGCCCTCCTTCTGGAGGAACGCCAGGATGTGCCCGATCGCGGTCTGCGCCGTCGCGGCATCGAGCCCGGTGCGGTTGGTCACGCGGGCGATGAGTTCTTCCATGATCGGCAGCTCCCGAGGGTGTTTCCTCGTCCTTCGGGCTTAGGGAAGCAGAAATCAAGCAAAACGGCCGCGCATCTGGCAAAGCCGGTCTTCGGCCGGCATAACCTTCACCGGTGGTGCGAAAGGGATTGGGCGTGATGGCGGGCGACGGCAGCATCCTCGTTGGAATAAAGCATCCCGAAGACCGGCGCGCCGAAGCCCGAGGTGCTGACGCTCAAGCTCGCCAACCGGCACGGGCTGGTGGCCGGCGCGACCGGCACCGGCAAGACCGTGACGCTGCAGGTGATGGCCGAGGGCTTCTCCAATGCCGGCGTCCCGGTCTTCGCGGCGGACGTGAAGGGCGACCTCTCGGGCTTGGCGGCGGCCGGGGAATCCAAGCCGGTCTTCGTCAAGCGCGCCGAGGAACTCGGCATCGCCTACGAACCCGACCGCTTCCCGACCGTGTTCTGGGACCTGTTCGGCGAGCAGGGCCATCCGATCCGCTGCACCGTGACCGAGATGGGGCCGCTGCTGCTGGCGCGGCTGCTCGAGCTCAACGACACGCAGGAGGGCGTCCTCAACATCGCCTTCCGCGTCGCCGACGAGAACCAGTGGCCGGTGATCGACCTGAAGGACCTGCGCGCGCTGCTGGCATTCTGCTCGGAGAACCTCAAGACGATCTCCGGCCAGTACGGCAACGTCTCGGCGGCGTCGGTCGGCGCGATCCAGCGCCAGCTCCTGATGCTCGAGAACCAGAACGCCGACCGGTTCTTCGGCGAGCCGGCCCTCAACCTCGAGGACTTCATGCGGACCGACCGCGACGGGCGCGGCGTCGTCAACATCCTGGCCGCCGACAAGCTGATGCAGCGGCCCCGGCTCTACGCCTCGTTCCTGCTGTGGATGCTCTCCGAGCTGTTCGAGCAGCTGCCCGAGGTGGGCGACCTGGACAAGCCGAAGCTGGTGTTCTTCTTCGACGAGGCGCACCTGCTATTCAACGATGCACCGAAGGCGCTGCTGGACGCGGTCGAGCAGGTGGTACGGCTGATCCGCTCGAAGGGCGTCGGCGTCTACTTTGTGACGCAGAACCCCCTCGACGTGCCCGAGACGGTGCTGGGCCAGCTCGGCAACCGGGTCCAGCACGCGCTGCGCGCCTTCACCCCCCGCGACCAGCGCGCGGTGAAGGCCGCCGCGGAGACCTTCCGGCAGAATCCCGGCTTCGACGTCGCGGAGGCGATCACCCAGCTCGGCGTCGGCGAGGCCCTGGTCAGCTTCCTGGAGCCGAAGGGCACGCCCTCGGTGGTCGAGCGCGCCCTGATCGCGCCGCCCCAGGGGCGCGTCGGCCCGCTGACGCCGGCCGAGCGCGCCGACCTGATCGCCCGGAGCCCCCTGCGCGGCAAGTACGATGAGGCGATCGACAGCGAGAGCGCCTACGAGATGCTGGCCAAGCGCAAGAATCTCGACGCCGCCCCGGCGGAAGCGGCGCAGGCCTCGGAAGGCGGCCTCGGCGGGTTCCTCGGCGGCATCATGGGCAGCGTGTTCGGCACGCCCGCCGCCAAGGGTGGCGGCAAGGGGGGCCGCAAGGCGCCGCAGAGCCTTGCCGAGCAGGTCGTGTCGAACGCGGCGCGCTCCATGGCGCGCAGCGTCGGCACCCAGGTCGGCAACGCGATCCTGCGCAACGTGCTCGGCGGGCTGACGAAGCGGTAGCAGGGAGCGGGCGCGGCGCGGGCCGCGCCGGGTCACAAGCAGGGATCGGGTGCCGCCTCGAGCCGGCCCGCCTCGATCGCGGCGAGGAAGGCCTGGTAGTCCGCCGCGTTCCGGTCGCCGTAGGCGTGCGCCCAGTCGGCCAGCGCCTCGCGCAGGTCGGCGTGGCGGTCCTTGCCGCAATAGCCGGCGATGGCCGCCGCGTCGCCGGTGCGGGCATGCGCGCGGGCGAGCAGCGCGCCGTAGGCCCAGGAGAAGTACAGCAGCGGCTGCCCGGTCATGCAGGAGACCGGGATCTCGCCCTTCATGTTCTTCATCTGCCGCACGTAGAACGGGCGGTCGGCGATCGTGGTCCAGCCGAGCAGCGGGTCGCCGACGCCCTGGAGCAGGCGCTGGCCGTAGATCACCCGCTCGCCCTCGTGGCTGGCATAGGGCTCCGGCATGCCGGGCAGGTAGGGGGCGTGGGCCGGGCGCACCGCCTCCTTCACCTGCAGGAAGAGCACGTCCTGGTCCGAGTTGCCGCAGAGCAGCGCCACGTAGGCGCGGGTCCCGACGCTGCCGACCCCGACGACGCGGTGGGCGACGTCGACCACGTGGTAGCGGCTCAGCATG
>NZ_JAKSYR010000110.1:0-26988 GCF_022829705.1 Methylobacterium sp. E-025 | reverse complement strand
CCGACCGGCGGGACAATGTGCGTCGTAGGCGGATGGACGCCGCCGTCGCCAAGCTTGGACGCGACCCGTTGGTCGACCTGCACCGGCCGTGCGATCGAACGCGACGAAAACGGCCGGTGCTGGACGCCTCGGGGCGGGACGACGCCTGTCAGGGGTGGCTTCCCTCCCCCCGCACCCAAGTCGGGCCCGCCCGATTTGGGCACACACGGTGCGGATCTCGGGCAGGCCCGAGATCCGTCGGGGGGGGAGGGAGAGGCGCTTCCGCTTCGGTCGCGGCGCATGACGTCGGCTTGCTGAGCCGCCGGCTCGCATCCGATCCGGCGAAAACCGCGCCCTGTGCGCCACCTCACACCGGCCCCGATCACCGCGCTTGACGCAGACCATGATGGTCATCATGTCGGCTTATACATGATGATCATCATGTTCGAGCAGGAGAGATCGGCCATGTCCACCAAGCCCGCAGTTCTCGTCACCGGCGCCTCGTCCGGGATCGGTGCCACCTATGCCGACCGCTTCGCGCGGCGCGGCCACGACCTCGTGCTGGTCGCCCGCGACGGGCAGCGCCTCGAAGCCCTCGCCGACCGGCTGCGGCGCGAGGCCGGAATCGCCGTGGACGTGGTCCAGGCCGACCTCACCGTGGAGGCCGACCTCGCCCGCGTCGAGGCGCGCCTGCGTGAGGACGCGCGCATCGGCGTGCTCGTCAACAATGCCGGCGCGGCGGTGCTGGGGCCCTTCGTCGACCAGAATCCCGGTCCGCTCGCCGCCCTCATCACCCTCAACGTCACCGCGCTGACGCGGCTCGCCAACGCCGCGGCGCCGCGCTTCGTCCGGGCCGGCACCGGCGCGATCATCAACATCGGCTCGGTCGTCGGCCTCGCCCCGGAACTCGGCATGTCGGTGTACGGGGCGA
This sequence comes from Methylobacterium sp. E-025, assembly GCF_022829705.1. NCBI lineage: Bacteria > Pseudomonadati > Pseudomonadota > Alphaproteobacteria > Hyphomicrobiales > Methylobacteriaceae > Methylobacterium > Methylobacterium sp. E-025. Next base: position 26,078 of record NZ_JAKSYR010000110.1, on the reverse strand, counting down.
CCAAGGCCTTCGTGCTCTATCTCAGCCAGGGGCTGCATCTCGAGCTCGGGCCCAAGGGGGTGCACGTCCAGGCGGTGCTGCCGGCCGCCACCCGCACCGAGATCTGGGAGCGCTCCGGCGCCGACGTGAACACCCTCGACAACGTCATGGAGGTCGGCGAGCTGGTGGACGCCGCCCTCGTCGGCTTCGACCGGCGCGAGACCGTGACGATCCCGCCGCTGCCCGATGCCGGGCAGTGGAGCGCCTACGAGGCCGGGCGCCAGGCGATGCTGCCCAATCTCGGGCGGCCGCATGCGGCGGAGCGCTACCGCGCGGCCTGAGCCGCCGGCGGCTCAGGCCAGCGCGGCGGCGGCGAGCCCGGCCTCGGTCAGGTAGGGCCGGAACAGGCTCGCCACCTGGGCCGCGCCCCAATCCAGGTGCTCGCGCCGGACCTCGCCGAGGCCGCGGCGCGAGCGCAGGTAGTCGATCCAGTAGGTCGAGACGATCCAGGCGTTGACGATCAGGTGCTCGGTCTCCGCCGGGCCGGCCCTGAGCAGGCCCGCCGCCTTCATCCCGGCGAGCGCCTGTCGGACGTGGTCCTGGCCGGAATCGCTGACCGTCTTCAGCCGCGGCCGCAGGGCCGGCGCGAGCCGGAAGATCGTGCCGCCGTCGCGGTAGAAGAAGCGCCACTCCCACATCAGCGTGAACCAGCCGGCGAGGTAGGGGGCGTAGCGCGCCTCGCCCGCCTGCGTCGCGTAGGCCGTCGCCACCGCCTCGAGCCGTTGCTCGAAGGCCGAGAACAGCGCCTCCAGGATCTGCTCCTTGCGCTGGAAGTGATAGTAGAGATTGCCCTCGTTGATGCCGACCGCGGCGGCGATCTCGGCGGTGGTGACGGCGGCCGGACCGCGCTCGTTGAACAGGTCGCGGCAGGCCGCGAGCACGCGGTCGCGCGTGCCGGGCTTCGCGACGCGCGTCGCGCCGCTCCTGCCCGCGGCCCCGGCAGCGCCCTTCGGCAGATCCTTCGCGCGCGCCGCAGGGCCCATCCTCATCGCCCCGTCCTCATCGCCTCAGGCCCGCCGTCCGACTTGGCCGCCCCATCGATCCACCCGCACCCTGATCCGGCCTGCGATCCGCCGAGCGCGGGGCGCGCCCGGCACCATCACGTTTCGCGCCAGATGCATTTTACGGTGGTAGCCCGTTGACGTCTATAAGGTGTCCACCTTAAATCGGGGCGACGCGCGAAACCGCCGGAGCCCGACGCCATGAACGACGCCTCGCCCCCCACGAGTCCGCTTCGGGCGCCCGCCTCCGCCGCGGACGCCGCCCGGCATTTCGACGTGCTGGTCGTCGGCGCCGGGCTCTCCGGCATCGTCATGGGGCACTACCTGCAGACCGAGTGCCCGCGGAAGACCTACGCCATCCTGGAAAGCCGCGACGCGATCGGCGGCACCTGGGACCTGTTCCGCTATCCCGGCCTGCGCTCGGATTCCGACCTCTACACCTTCGGCTTCAGCTTCCGCCCCTGGCGCAGCGACCGGGCGATCGCCGACGGCGCCTCGATCCTGAGCTACGTCCGCGAGACCGCGCAGGCCGAGGGCATCGACCAAAAGATCCGCTTCGGCACCCGGGTGGTGCGGGCGGCCTGGGATTCGGCCGCCGCCCTGTGGACCCTCGACGCCGAGGTCGGCGAAGCCGCCGAGCCGGTGCGCTACACCTGCGCGGTCCTGTCGGTGTGCAGCGGCTACTACGCCTACGACCACGGCTACAGCCCGGACTTTCCCGGGCGCGAGCGCTTCGCCGGGCCGGTGGTGCACCCGCAGGCCTGGCCCGAGGACCTGTCCTGGGACGGCAAGCGCGTGGTGGTGATCGGCTCGGGCGCCACCGCGGTGACGCTGGTGCCGGCGATGGCCAAGACCGCGCAGCACGTCACGATGCTGCAGCGCTCGCCGACCTACATCGTCGCCCTGCCGAGCCGGGACAGGATCGCGCATTGGCTGCGCGAAAAGCTGCCGGCCGGCCTCGCCCACCGGCTGACGCGGGCGAAGAACGTCGCGCTCGGCATCTTCTTCTACCAGTTCGCGCGCAAGAAGCCGGCGGCGATGACCAAGCGCATCCTCGACGGCGTGCGCGCGCAGCTCGGCCCCGACTACGACGTCGCCAAGCACTTCACCCCGAGCTACAAGCCGTGGGACCAGCGCCTCTGCCTTGTGCCGGACGGCGACCTGTTCAAGGCGATCCGCTCCGGCGCCGCCTCGGTCGAGACCGACACGATCGCCAGCTTCACCGAGGACGGCGTCCGGCTCGCCTCCGGCAAGACGCTGCCGGCCGACATCGTCGTCACCGCCACGGGCCTCCGGATGAAGATGATCGGCGGGATGACGCTTTCCGTCGACGGCCGTGCGGTCGAGCCGGAGAACACGTTCCTGTACAAGGGCATGATGCTGTCGGGCGTGCCGAACTTCGCGGTGACGATCGGCTACACCAACGCCTCGTGGACCCTGAAGAGCGAGCTGACCGCGCGCTATCTTTGCCGGCTCATCAACCACATGGACGCCAACGGCTTCGCGCGCTGCGAGCCCCTGGCGGATACCGGCCGGCTCAACACCGAGCCGACCCTGCCGCTGACCTCCGGCTACGTCACCCGCGCCGCGCACCTGCTGCCGAAGCAGGCCGACACCAAGCCGTGGAAGCTGCACCAGAACTACATCCTCGACACCGCCGCCCTGAAGTTCGGCCGCCTCGACGACGGCACGATGCGGTTCTCGCGCCGCGAGACGGCCAAGCGCGCGGCGTGAGCCTCCCTTCCCTCCCCCCGACGGATCTCGGGCTTGCCCGAGATCCGCACCCTGTGTGCCCAAGTCGGGCAGGCCCGATTTGGGTGCGGGGGAGGGTGGGCCTCGCGTGAGCGAGGGTCGGGAGAGGGGAGCGACAGTGCCGGATGCGGCGCTCCCCTCTCCCGACCCGCTTCGCGGGCCACCCTCCCCCGCAGAGGGGGGAGGGGAAGTGGACCGCGCGTTTCATCCACCAAACATGCAGCGAGCCCCCATGCCGAACTGGAACCTCGAGAACCGCACGGCCCTGATCACCGGCGCGGCGAGCGGCATCGGCCGTGCGCTGGCGGTGGGGCTGGCCGCGCGCGGCTGCAACCTGGCGCTGGCCGACCGCAACGTCGCCGGGCTGGAGGAGACCGAGCGGCTGATCGCGACGAACCGGCTCCGCATCAGCCGCCACCCCCTCGACGTCGCCGACCGCGACGCCATCGCCGCGCTGCCGGCCACGGTCGAGGCGGCCCATGGCGGCCTCGACGTGCTGATCAACAATGCCGGCGTGGCGCTCGGCGGCACCTTCGAGGACGTGACGGAGGCCGATTTCGAATGGCTGTTCGAGATCAACTTCTGGGGCGTGGTGCGGATGACCCGCGCCTTCCTGCCGCTGCTGCGGGCGCAGCCCGAAGCGCGGATCGTCAACCTGTCGAGCCTCTACGGGCTGATCGCGCCGCCGGGCCAGACCGCCTATTCCGCGAGCAAGTTCGCGGTGCGCGGCTTCTCGCAGGCGCTGCGGCACGAGCTCGCCGGCACCGCGATCGGCGTCACCGTGGTGCATCCGGGCGGCGTCGCCACCTCGGTCGCCGACAGCGCCCGCCTGCCCGCGCACATGACCGCCGAGGAGGCCGCCCGCGGCCGGGCCGCCGCCAACAGGATGCTGAAGCTCGCCCCGGAGCGGGCGGCCGAGATCATCCTGGCGGCGGTGGAGCGCCGGCAGGGCCGGGTGCTCGTTGGCTCGGACGCCAAGCTGATCGCGCTGATCGAGCGCCTCGTGCCGGTCTCGTACTGGAACGTCATCCAGAAGCTGCTGCCGCGCGACCGCGCCGCGACCTGAGCGCGGATCGCCGCGGGCCACGGCGAAAGCCTTGCCGGCCGGCGCGCGCGGCACACCTCTTCCCGAACGGTCCCGGACCGAAGCGAAGTGGAGCGCGCCGATGGACCACCCGATCGCCGACCCGGCCCAGGCCGGTGCCGAGGAAGGCCTGCTCGGGCGCCCGCAGGTGCGGGTCGACGGCCCGGCCAAGGTGACGGGCCGGGCGCGCTACTCTTCCGACGTCGCCCTGCCGGGGCGCGCCCACGCCGCGCTCGTCACCAGCACGATCGTGCGCGGGCGCATCCGCGGCTTCGACCTGGCCGCCGCCGCGGCGACGCCGGGCTGCCTGCGGATCTTCACCCATCGCGACCTCGCCGGGCGGATCGCGCCGGTGAAGCACCTGATGGCCGGCGGCTACGCCAACAGCGCGCACCTGCCGCTCGGCTCGGACGAGGTCGCCTATGCCGGCCAGATCGTCGCCCTCGTCGTCGCCGAGACGCAGGGCGCGGCCGAGGAGGCCGCCGCCCGCGTCCGCGTCGCCTACGCGGAGGCGCCGTTCGCGGCCACCTTCGACGAGGCCGGCGCCGAGACCGTGCGGCTGGCCGACCTGAAGCCCGAGCACGCGGATCCGCGCCGGGGCGATGCCGACGCCGCGCTCGCCCGGGCCGATATGCGGATCGCGGCGCGCTACGAGACGCCGGTGCAGCACCACAACCCGATGGAGCTGTTCACCACCGCCTGCGCCTGGGACGGCGGCCGGCTCACCGTGCACGAGCCCTCGCGCTACGTCGGCGCGCTCCAGCACGGGCTCGCCGCGCAGCTCGGCATGGACCCGGCCGACATCCGCGTCGTGTCGGGGCCGATCGGCGGCCATTTCGGCTCGAAGCTTGCGCTGTCGCAGCACACGGCGCTGGTCGCCCTCGCCGCCCGCGACCTCGGCCGGCCGGTCGCGCTGGTGCCGACGCGGCGGCAGGGCTTCACCATCGCGAACCACCGCCCGGAGACGCGCCACGACCTCCGCCTGGGCGCCGACCGCACCGGGCGCTTCACCGCCCTGGTGCACGAGGCGGCGATGACGACCTCGCGCTTCGACGCCTTCGCGATGGAGGGCACCGACGTGACCGCGAGCCTCTACGCCTGCCCGGACATCCGCACCGACGAGCGCGCCGTGCGGGTCGACCGCAACACGCCCGGCCCGATGCGGGCGCCGCCCGAGGTGCCCTACCTGTTCGCCCTCGAGAGCGCGGTCGACGAGATGGCCTGGGCGCTCGGCCTCGACCCGATCGCGCTGCGCCGGCGCAACGACACGGTGACCGACCCGGTCTCGGGCAAGCCGTTCTCGTCGCGCCCGCTGATGGCCTGCTTCGATGCCGGCGCCGAGGCCTTCGGCTGGTCGCGCCGCATCCCCCGCCCCGGCGCGATGCGGGACGGGGCCTGGCGGGTCGGGCTCGGCTGCGCCACCTCGGTGCGGCCGGTGAAGATCGCCCCCGCGACGATGCGCGTCGCGCTTCGACCCGACGGCCGCGTCGCCGTCGAGACCGCGCACCACGAGATCGGCAACGGCATCACCACCCTGCTGGCGATGGCCGCGGCCGACGGGCTCGGCGTGCCGATCGCGGCGGTGACGGTGCGGCTCGGCGACACCGCGCTGCCCCCGGCCGGCATCTCGGGCGGCTCCTCGACCACGACGAGCCTGCTCAGCACCCTGGCGCTCGCCTGCGAGCAGCTGCGCGCGCGGCTGGCCGCCGCCTGCACCGCCGCCGGCGCGCCGCTGGCCGGCGCCGACCCCGCGCGCCTGCGCCTCGTCGGCCGACGGCTGGCGCGGGCCGACGGCGGCGGCATGGCGCTCGACGAGGCGGTCGCCCGGCTCGACCCCGCCGGGATCGAGACCCTGGCCGAGTTCGTCCCCGAGGGCGGCGGCGCGAAGAGCCTCGACGCGCTGCGGGCCGGCCACATCACCCTCAGCAGCGGCGGCGAGCACCTGTCCTGGGCCTTCGGCGCGCAGTTCGCCGAGGTCCGCGTCCACGCCGAGACCGGGGAGATCCGGGTTTCGCGCCTGCTCGGGGCGTTCGCGGCCGGGCGCATCCTCAACCCGCTGACCGCCCGCAGCCAGCTCGCCGGCGGCATGATCTGGGGCCTCGGCTCGGCCCTGCTGGAGGAGACCGTGCTCGACCGCGGCCACTACCGCAACGCGGATCTCGCCGAATACCTCGTCCCCACCGCGGCCGACACGCCCGAGATCGAGGTCCTGTTCGTCCCCGACGAGGACCGGAAGGTGAACCCGCTCGGCCTGAAAGGCTTGGGCGAGCTCGGCATCATCGGCGTCAACGCGGCGATCGCCAACGCGGTCTACCACGCCACCGGCCAGCGCCACCGCCGCCTGCCGATCCGCGGCGAGACCCTGGCGTGACGGGGCCCTAGCGGCCGCACGCTTGCGTTGCCGGCGGCCGCGACCGTAAGCCTCCGCCGGGCTTCAGCAACGGTGGGCGGCGTGACGGCACTCGCATTCGGGACGAACCGGTGATCCGCGCGATCCTCTCCGTCGGGGGCTGGACGCTGGTGTCGCGGGTCACGGGCTTCGGCCGCGACGTGGTGATGGCGGCGGTGATGGGGGCCGGGCCGATGGCCGACGCCTTCGTCGTCGCCTTCCGCCTGCCGAACCATTTCCGCGCGATCTTCGGCGAGGGCGCGTTCAACACCGCCTTCGTGCCGGCCTATGCCGGGCTGTCGGAGGCCGGCGCGGACGGCGCGGCGCAGCGCTTCGCCGACCGGATCTTCACGCTGATGCTGGCGGTGCAGATCGCGCTGCTGGCGCTCGCGCTGCCGCTGATGCCGTGGGTGGTGCGGGCGCTGGCGCCGGGCTTCTCGCAGGATCCGCAGCGCTTCGACCTCGCGGTGGCGCTCACCCGCATCACCTTCCCCTACCTGCTGTTCATGACGCTGGTGACGCTGCTCTCCGGCGTGCTCAACGCGCAGCGCCGCTTCGCCGTGGCGGCGGGCGCGCCGGTGCTGCTGAACCTCGCGATGCTGGCGGCGTTCGCGCTGGCCTTCCTGTTCCCCGACGCGGCGCACGCCGCCGCCTGGGGCGTCGCGGTCTCGGGCGTGCTGCAGTTCGGGCTGCTGTGGTGGGCCTGCCGGCGGGCCGGCGTCGCGCCGCGGCTCACCGCGCCGGCCGTCCGCGATCCGGCGATGCGCCGGTTCTTCACCGTGCTCGGGCCGGCGGTGATCGGCGCGGCCGGGTTCCAGATCGCGACGTTTGCCGACACCATCATCGCGAGCTGGCTGCCGACCGGCGCGGTCTCGGCCCTGTGGTACGCCGACCGGCTCTACCAGCTGCCCTTCGGCGTCATCGCCATCGCCGCCGGCACGGTGCTGCTGCCGGAGATGAGCCGGCGGATCGCGGCCGGCGACGTCGCCGGGGCGCACGCCGCCCAGAACCGCGCCGCCGGGTTCTCGCTCGCGCTCTCGGCCCCGTTCACGGTGGCCTTCCTGACGCTGCCCGGCCTGACCATGGCCGCCCTGTTCCAGCGCGGCGCCTTCTCGGCCGAGGATGCCGCGCGGGCCGCCTCGGTGCTGGCCGCCTACGGGCTGGCGCTGCCGGCGGTGGTGCTGGTGCGCTCGGCGGTGGCGAGCTTCTACAGCCGGCAGGACACGCGGACGCCGCTCTGGGCCTCGCTCACCGCCATCGCCGTCAACGTCGTGCTCAAGCTCTGGCTCACCGGCCCCTACGGCGTCGCCGGGCTCGCGCTCGCCACCGCGATCAGCCAGTGGGTCAACCTCGCGCTGCTCGTCGCCCTCGCCTGGCGCCGCGGCTGGACCGCGCCGGGGCGCACGCTCGGCCTCACGGTGCTCGGCGTCGCGCTCGCCTGCGCCGGCCTGGCGCTGGTGGCGGTCTACGGCCTGCCGCTGGCGGAATCCGTCGTGCCCGCCCTGCCGCGCGGCCGCGAGATCGCGGTGCTGGCGCTCCTCGGGATCGCCGGCGCGGCAATCTACGGCGCCCTGCTCGCGGGCCTGCTCCACCTGTTCGGGCTGCGCCTGCGACGCGCCTGAGATGGGGGGCGGTCGCGATCGCGGCAGTCTTGCAGCCCGGAAGATTGCACACCAGCAGTTGAGCTATCGTCCTCTATTTCACTCCTGGATTTAGATCTTCCAGGAAGCGAGGACAAACACCTGCGCGTGCTCGAATTCAGCGTCATTTAAGTCCTTCGCATTAGGATGACCTGAGTCGCACAATCCGAGGACCGTCCCATCATGCGGTTGACCATCAAGGCCGCGCTGATCGGCGTCATCGGCATCCTCACCGTCAGCATCGCCGGGCAGGGCCTGTTCGCCGCCTCCAAGCTGCGCGCCGTCAACGCCAGCGCGACCGAGATCGCGACGAACTGGCTGCCGAGCGTGCGCTGGATCGGCGAATTGAAATACGCCACCGCCCGCCTCCGCCTCGTCGACGCGCGCTACGTCCTGGCGGCCGAGCCGCCGGCGGAGCTCGACGCGGTCGGCGCCACCCGCCTCGCGGCGATCGCGAAGGCCGTGACGTCCTACGAGCCGCTGATCTCGAGCCCGGAGGAGGCCGCCCTGTGGGACGGCTTCAAGGGGCAGTGGGCCGCCTATCTCGACCTGCGCAGCCAGCTCGTCGCCGCCGCGCGGGACGGCGACAGGGCACGCATGGTCGCCGCCTTCGACCGCTCGCGGATGCCGTTGGACGCGGCCTTGAAGGTGCTCGACGCGGATTCCGCCCTGAACGACCGGGGCGGCGACGCCGCCTCCGCCGACGCCGCCCTCAGCTACGACTCCGCCCTGCGGCTCACGGTGGCGGTCTGCGCCGGCGCCCTGCTCTGCGCGCTCTGCGGCATCGCCTTCGTGATGCGCGGCATCGCCCGGCCGCTCGACCGCATCATCGCCGCGATGGGGCGGATCGCCGGGGGCGACGCCACCGTGGCGGTGCCCGGCCGGGGGCGCCGCGACGAGGTCGGCGCGATCGCCGCCGCGATCCAGGTGTTCAAGGACAACCTGATCCACGCCCGCACCCTCGAAGCGGAGAGCGAGGCGGCGCGGGCCGGCGCCGCGGTGCAGCGCGCCGCCGCGATGCGCGCCGTGGCCGACGGCTTCGAGCAAGCGGTCGGCGGGATCGTCGGCACGCTCGCCGCCTCCGCGACCGAGCTGCAGGCCACCGCCCGGACGATGACGGCGACCGCGACGGAGACCGCCGACCGATCCGCCACCGTGGCGGCGGCGGCCGAGGAGGCGGCCTCGAACGTCAACACCGTCGCGGCGGCCGCCGAGGAGCTCGGCGCGTCGGTGGCCGAGATCGGGCGCCAGGTCAGCGGCTCGGCCGACCTCGCCCAGGCCGCCGTGGCGCAGGCGGACGACACCGTCCGGCTCGTCGACGCCCTCAGCCGGGCGGCCGGGCGGATCGGCGACGTCGTCGGCCTGATCGCCGACATCGCCGGCCAGACCAACCTGCTCGCGCTCAACGCCACCATCGAGGCGGCGCGCGCCGGCGAGGCCGGCCGCGGCTTCGCGGTGGTGGCCTCCGAGGTCAAGGCGCTCGCCGCCCAGACCGGCCGGGCGACGGAGGAGATCGCGGGCCAGGTCACGCAGATCCAGGGCGCGACCGGCCAGGCGGTGGAGGCGATCGCCGCGATCACCCGCCGCATCCGCGACATCGACGCGATGGCGACGACGATCGCGGCGGCGGTGGAGGAGCAGGGCGCGGCGACCCGGGAGATCGTGCGCAACGTCGGCCAGGCGGCGACGGGGACCGGCGCGGTGACGAGCACCATCGCCGGCGTGGCGAGCGCGGCCGAGGAGACCGGCGCCGCCGCCGCCCAGGTCCTGACCTCGGCCGGTGCGCTGTCGCGCCAATCCGGGCACCTGGGCGCGGAGGTCGACCGCTTCCTCGCCACGGTGCGCGCCGCCTGACGGCGTCAGGCCTTGCGCGACGGGCCGGCTACTCGTCCGGGTGCACCGCCGGCGACAGGTCGATCGGCAGGCGCGGGCCCTTCAGCTCGGCATCGCTCGGCAGCGCGCGCGCGTCCCAGCCGCCGCCGAGCGCCCGGATCAGGCCGACGGCGGTGGTGAAGCGGGCGAGCCGCACCTGCAGCGCCGCGACCTCGTTGTTGAGCTGCAGCGCCTGGGCGGTGACGACGGTGGTGAAGTTCTGGGTGCCGGCGCGGTACTCGTTCAGGGTGATCTCGACGGCGCGGCGGGCCAGCGTCACGGCCTCGTCCTGCGCCACCTGCTGGCGGGCGAGGATGCGCACGCCGACGAGGCCGTTCTCCACGTCGGCGAAGGCGGCGAGCACGGTCTGGCGGTAGTTCGCCACCGCCGCGTCGTAGGCCGCCCGCGCGGCGGTGATCGCGGCCGAGCGCGCGCCGCCGTCGAACAGCACCTCGCTGCCGGCCGCCGACACCGCCCAGACCTGGTTGGCCGCCGAGAGCAGGCCGTTGCTGGTGAGCCCCGAGATCCCGCCCGAGGCCGAGAGCGTCACGGTCGGATAGAGCGCGGCCACCGCGACGCCGATCTGCTCGCTCTGCGCCTGGACGGTGCGCTCGGCCTGGGCCACGTCCGGGCGGCGCTCGAGCAGGGCGGCGGGGATGCCGACCGGCACCGCGGGCGGCACCAGCGCCAGCGGCGCCACCGGCAGCGACAGCTCCGAGGGCGGGCGGCCGACGAGCGTGGCGATCGCGTTCTCGAACTGGGCGCGGGTGAGGGTCGCGGCGATCGCCGAGGCCTGGGTGGTCTGCACCTGCGTCTGCGCGGTGATCACGTCCGAGCGCGCGGCGACGCCGGCATTGTACTGGTTCTCGGTGATCGCCACCGTGCGCTTGAAGTTCTCGACGTTGGCGTTGAGCACCCGCACCAGCGAATCGGCGTAGCGCAGCGACAGGTAGTTGTTGGCCACCTCGGCCTGGATGGTCAGGCGCGTCAGCGCCAGCGTCGCGGCGTCGGCCTGGGCCAGGGCCGCCTCGGTCTCGATGGTCCGGCGGATGCGGCCGAACAGGTCGAGCTCCCAGCTCGCCTGCCCCTGGATCGACACGGAGGTGCGCTCGGAGCCCAGCGTGCGCGAGCGGGTGATGCTCGGGGCGCCGATGACCGTCGGGTAGAGCGCGGCCTGGGCCGACTCGACGATCGCCCGCGCCTGCCGGTAGTTCGCCACGGATTGGCGCAGGCTCTGGTTGTCGACGTCGACGAGGCGGATCAGCCGGTCGAGCGCCGGGTCCTTGAACACCCGCCACCAGTCGCCGCGCTCGGCCGCGTCGTTGGGGAGGCCGGGGCGCCAGTTCTTCCGCGACGCGACGAAGGCGACCGAATCCTCGCGGGCGCCGCCCTGCTTGAACGCCAGCGGCGTCTCGACGGACGGGCGCGCGTAGTCTGGGCCGACGACGCAGGCCGACAGGGCGGTGGTGAGGGCGACGAGACCGCCCGTTCTCAGGACATGGCGCCAAGCTGGGTGCGCATCCCCTCTCCCCGCGCGCGGGGAGAGGGGGGTGCGCCGACCCCGTCCTGCATCGATCGAAACCGCATCATTCCCCCGCCGGCAGGGCCGCTGCGCCGCCGCGGCGGCGGGCGTTCACCCGGTGCCGGAGGCGGTCGAGGCAGAGGTAGACGACGGGGGTGGTGTACAGGGTCAGGATCTGGCTCACGATCAGGCCGCCGGCGATGGCGATGCCGAGCGGGCGGCGGAGCTCGGAGCCCTCGCCGCCGCCGAAGATCAGCGGCGCCGCGCCGAGCAGCGCCGCCAGCGTTGTCATCATGATCGGCCGGAAGCGCAAGAGGCAGGCCTCGAAGATCGCGTCGCGGGGGCTGGCGCCGCGCGTCCGCTCCGCGTCGAGGGCGAAGTCGATCATCATGATGGCGTTCTTCTTGACGATGCCGATCAGCAGGAACACCGCGATCAGCGCGACGATCGTGAACTCGGTGCCGGTCACCAGCAGCGCCAGCAGCGCGCCGATGCCCGCCGACGGCAGCGTCGAGAGGATCGTGACCGGGTGCACGAAGCTCTCGTACAGGATCCCGAGGATGGCGTAGACGGCCAGGATCGCGGCCAGGATCAGCAGCGGCTGGCGCGAGGCCGAGGCGACGTAGTTCTTGGCCGCGCCCGCATACTCGCCGTGGATGGTGGCCGGCAGGCGCAGCTCCGCCATCGCCTTGTCGATCGCGACGGTGGCGTCCGACAGGCTCTTGCCGGGGCTGAGGTTGAAAGAGATCGTGGTCGCCACGAACAGGCCCTGGTGGCTCACCTGCACCGGGGCGTTGCCGGTCTCGACCCGGGTGAAGGCCGAGAGCGGCACCATGGTCTCGACCGCGGACGAGACCGGCGCGCTCGAGGAGGCGCTGCCCTTCGAGGCGGCGATGGCGTTGGCGGCCGCGTTCCGGGCCGAATCCGACGCGACCGCGGCGGCGTTGGTGCTGGCGTCGGCCGCGGCGGTGGTCGAGGGGACGGCGCCGGCGGGCGCCGCCGCCACCGTGCCGGCGACCGCGTTGGTGGTGGCCGAGCCGCGCGCCTTGCCGCCGGAGGTCGAGACGTAGAGCTGCTTGAGGGTCTCGGGGTTCTCCAGGTAGCGCGGCGCGATCTCCATCACGACGTGGTACTGGTTGAGCGGGTTGTAGATCGTCGAGACCTGGCGCTGGCCGAAGGCGTCGTAGAGGGTGTTGTCGATCTTGTCGGGCGTGATGCCGTAGCGGAAGGCGGTGGCGCGATCGATCACCAGCCGGCTCTCCAGCCCGCCCTCCTGCTGGTCGGAGGTGACGTCGGCGAAGGTCGGGTCCTTCTGCAGCGCCTGCACCAGCTTCGGCGCCGCCGCGTAGAGCTCGGCCGCGGTGTCGCCCTGCAGGGTGTACTGGTACTGGGCGAAGCTCTGGCGCCCGCCCATCTGCAGGTCCTGGCGCGGGAAGACGTAGAGCCGGGCGCCGGCCACCTGCGAGAGCTTGGGCCGCAGCCGGTTCGACACCTCGCCGATCGAGGCGCGCTCGCCCACCGGCTTGAGCCCGACGAAGACGTTGGCCGAGTTGGTGCCGCGCCCGCCGGTGAAGCCGACGACGCTGTCCACCGCCGGGTCGGCCTGCACGATCGCGGCGGCCTCCTTGAGCTTCTTCTCCATCGACTGGAACGAGATGCGCTGGTCGGCCTGGATGCCGCCCATCATCTGGCCGGTGTCCTGCTCGGGGAAGAAGCCCTTCGGCACGATGACGTAGAGGTAGACGTTGAGCCCGACCGTCGCGGCGAGCACCAGCAGCACGAGGCGCGGGTGCCCGAGCGCGACGCGCAGGGTGCGCTCGTAGGCGTTCAGCGTGCCGGTGAAGGCGCCCTCCAGCCCGCGGATCAGGATGTTGGGGCGCCTGCCCGCGCCGTGCGCCTCGGGGCGCAGGAAGCGCGCGCACATCATCGGCGTGGTGGTGAGCGAGAGCACGAGCGAGATCAGGATCGCCAGCGACAGGGTCACGGCGAATTCCTGGAAGATCCGCCCGATCAGGCCGCCCATCAGCAGGATCGGCAGGAACACCGCGATCAGCGACAGGCTCATCGAGATCACGGTGAAGCCGACCTCGCGGGCGCCGACCAGGGCCGCCTCGATGCGGGACTTGCCCATCTCAATGTGGCGCTGGACGTTCTCGAGCACGACGATGGCGTCGTCCACGACGAAGCCGGTGCCGATGATCAGCGCCATCAGCGACAGGATGTTGAGCGAGTAGCCGAGCAGGTACATCACCGAGAAGGTGCCGACGATCGAGATCGGCACCGCCACCGCCGGGATCAGCGTGGCGCGCCCCGAGCGCAGGAACGCGAACACCACGAGGATGACGAGGCCCACCGCGATCAGCAGCGTCTCCTCGGTGGCGGCCAGCGACGCCCGGATCGTCGCGCTGCGGTCGCCGGTGAGCTTCACGTCGATGCCGCCGGGCAGCGCCGAGACGATCTGCGGCAGCGCCGCCTTCACCCCGTTGATCGTGTCGACGACGTTCGAGCCCGGCTGCTTGTAGACGAACAGCAGCACGCCCTGCTTGCCGTTGACCACGCCGAGGTTGCGCCGGTCCTCGACCGAGTCGATCACCTCGCCGACGTCGGTGAGCTTCACCGCCGCGCCGTTGCGGTAGGCGACGACGAGGTCGCGGTAATCCTCCGCCTTGCGGCCCTGGTCGTTGGCGTAGAGCTGGAAGCGCCGGTCGCCCGCCTCGATCGCGCCCTTGGGCGAGTTGGCGTTGGCCGACGCCAGCCCCGCGCGGATGCCCTCCAGGCCGATGCCGTAGTGGAACAGGGCGGTCGGATCGAGCTCGACGCGCACCGCCGGCAGCGACGAGCCGCCGATGTCGACGTTGCCGACGCCGGGCAGCTGCGACAGCTTCTGCTGCACCACCGTGGCGCCGGCATCGTAGAGCTGGCCGGGGGTCAGGGTGTCCGAGGTCATGCCGAGGATGACGATCGGCGAGTCGGCCGGGTTGAACTTGCGGTAGGTCGGGTTCTGGCGCAGCGCGGTGGGCAGGTCGGCCCGCGCGGCGTTGATCGCCGCCTGCACGTCGCGCGCGGCCCCGTCGATGTCGCGGCTGAGGCCGAACAGCAGCACGATCCGCACGGTGCCGGTGGAGCTCGTCGAGGACATCTCGTTGACGTCGGCGATGCTGCCGAGCCGCCGCTCCAGCGGCGCCGCCACCGTCACCGCCATGGTCTCGGGGCTGGCCCCCGGCATCTGCGCCTGGACCAGGATGACCGGAAAATCCACCTGCGGCAGCGGCGCCACCGGCAGCTTCAGGAACGCGAAGAGGCCGGCGAGCAGCACGCCGACGGTCAGCAGCGTCGTCGCCACCGGGCGCCGGATGAAGGGCTCGGAGATGTTCATGGGCGAAAGCCCATAGGCGTCACGGCGCGGGTCCCCTCTCCCCGCACGCGGGGAGAGGCCCGGCTGCACCCCGTCGTGCTGCCGGGAAGCGCAGGCGAAGCCGCAGCGAGGGTGAGGGGACGCGAACGGACGAGGCTCCGCCGTCGAAGCCCCCTCACCCTCGGCTGCCGCCTCGCCGCGACGACGACGAGGTCGTCGCGGCCCTGTGCCCGCAGGCGGGGCGAGGGGATGCGAGGCGCTGTCGCGATCTTCCTCACGGCAGCGCCTCGCCTGCAGGCAGGTCCGGCTCGGGTTCGCGGCGGCCGGTGATGCGGCGCTCGAGGCGGTCGAAGAACAGGTAGATCACCGGGGTCGTGAACAGCGTCAGCACCTGGGAGACGATGAGGCCGCCGGCGATGACGATGCCGAGCGGCTGGCGCAGCTCCGAGCCGACGCCGGTGCCGACGATCAGCGGGACCGCGGCGAACAACGCGGCCAGGGTCGTCATCAGGATCGGGCGGAAGCGCAGCAGGCAGGCCTCGTAGATCGCGTCGCGCGGGGACATCCCGTCCTCGCGCTCGGCCTGGAGCGCGAAGTCGATCATCATGATCGCGTTCTTCTTCACGATGCCGATCAGCAGCACGATGCCGATGATCGCGATGATGTCGAGCGAGAGCCCGAACAGCATCAATCCGAGCAGCGCGCCGATTCCCGCGGACGGGAGCGTCGACAGGATGGTGATCGGGTGGATGAAGCTCTCGTAGAGGACGCCCAGAACGATGTAGACGGTGACGATCGCCGCCAGCACCAGGAACAGCTCGTTCGAGAGCGCCGACTGGAAGGCGAAGACCGACCCCTGCGGCACCACGCGGAAGCTCGGCGGCAGGTCGATGCTTTTCCGCGCCTCCTCCACCGCGTCCACCGCCTGGCCGAGCGCGGCGCCCGGCGCGAGGTTGAACGACACGGTGGTGGCCGGGAACTGGCCGAGATGCGAGATCAGCAGCGGCGCCCGGCGCTCGTCGATCCGCGCCACCGCCGAGAGCGGCACCTGCCCGCTCGATGCGGTGGAGGAGGGCAGGTAGATCGCGTCGAGGCTGGCGATGGTCCTGTGCAGGTCGGGGTCGGCCTCGAGGATCACCCGGTACTGGTTCGACTGGGTGAAGATCGTCGAGATGATGCGCTGGCCGAACGCGTCGTAGAGCGCGTTGTCGATCGTCGCCGGCGTGATGCCGTAGCGCCCGGCCGTCGGCCGGTCGATCGTGACGTAGGCGGCCAGGCCCTGGCCCTGGTGGTCGCTGGCGACGTCGGCCACCACCGGCGACCGCGACAGCGCGTCGGTGAAGCGCGGCACCCAGGTCTCGAAATCCTCGAGGTTCGGCGTCTCCAGGATCACCTGGTACTGCGTCGCCGACACCGCGGTGTCGATCGTCAGGTCCTGCACCGGCTGCATGTAGAGGCGCAGGCCCGCGACGTCGGCGGTGGCCGCCTGGATGCGGCGGATGATGGCGCCGGCCCGCTCGGCCCGCTCGGCCTGGGGCTTCAGGTTGATCAGGAACCTGCCCGAGTTCAGCGTCACGTTCTGGCCGTCGACGCCGATGAACGAGGACAGGTTGGCGACGTCCGGGTCCTTGAGGATGATCGCGGCGATGCGCTGCTGGCGCTCGGCCATCGCGGCGTAGGACAGGGTCTGGTCGCCCTGCGTGATCCCCTGGATCACGCCGGTGTCCTGCACCGGGAAGAACCCCTTCGGGATCGTCACGAACAGGGTCGCGGTGAGCGCGATGGTGGCGAGCGTGACCAGCAGCGTCAGGCCCTGGTGGTCGAGCACCACCCGCAGCGCCCGGCCGTAGGCCGCGATGGTGCCCTCGGTGGCGCGCCGGCCCATCCGCCCGAGCACGCCCTCGCGGCGGCGGGTCTCGGCAAGGGACGCGGGAGATTGGGGCACGTGCTTGAGCAGGCGCGCGCACAGCATCGGCACCAGCGTCAGCGAGACCACCGCCGAGATGATGATCGTGGCCGCCAGCGTGATCGCGAACTCGTGGAACAGGCGCCCGACCACGTCGCCCATGAACAGCAGCGGGATCAGCACCGCGATCAGCGAGACGGTGAGCGAGATGATGGTGAAGCCGATCTCGCGGCTGCCCTTGAGCGCGGCCTCGAGCGGGGAATCGCCGTCCTCGACGTGGCGGGCGATGTTCTCGATCACCACGATCGCGTCGTCGACGACGAAGCCGGTGGCGATGGTCAGCGCCATCAGCGACAGGTTGTCGAGGGAGAAGCCGTAGAGGTCCATCACCGAGAGCGCGCCGATCAGCGACAGCGGCACCGACAGGCTCGGGATCAGCGTGGCGGAGACGCTGCGCAGGAACAGGAAGATCACCAGCACGACGAGCGCGATGGCGAGCCCGAGCTCGAACTGCACGTCCTCGACCGAGGCGCGGATCGTCACCGTGCGGTCGGTGAGCAGGCTCACCTGGATCGCGCCCGGCAGCGTGCCCTGGAGCTGCGGCAGCAGCGCCTTGATCTTGTCGACGGTGGCGATGACGTTGGCGCCGGGCTGGCGCTGGATGTTGAGGATGATCGCCGGCGTCTCGTCGGCCCAGGCGCCGAGCTTGGTGTTCTCCGGCCCCTGCACCACGTCGGCCACGTCCGACATCTTCACCGGGGCGCCGTTCTTGTAGGCGATGATCGCGTCGTCGTAGGCCTTCGGGTCCTGGATCTGGTCGTTGGCGTTGATCGCGTAGCTCTGCTTCGGGCCGTCGATGGTGCCCTTCGGCGTGTTGACGTTGAGGTTGGTGATCGTGGTGCGCAGGTCGTCGATGTTCAGCCCGTAGGCGGCGAGCGCCCGGGCGTTGAACCGCACCCGCACCGCCGGCCGCTGGCCGCCGGAGATGCTGACGAGGCCGACGCCGGCCACCTGGGAGATCTTCTGGGCGAGCCGCGTCTCGGCGAGATCCCGCACCTGCGTCAGCGGCAGGGTCTTGGAGGTGAGCGCGAGCGTGATCACCGGCGCGTCGGCCGGGTTGACCTTGGCGTAGATCGGCGGCGCCGGCAGGTCGGACGGCAGCAGGTTGCCGGCGGCGTTGATCGCCGCCTGGACCTGCTGCTCGGCGATGTCGAGCGGCAGGTCGAGGTTGAACTGCAAGGTCACGACCGAAGCGCCGGCCGAGGATTGCGAGGTCATCTGGTTGAGGTTGGCGAGCTGCCCGAACTGCCGCTCCAGCGGCGCGGTCACGGCCGAGGTCATCACCTCCGGGCTGGCGCCGGGATAGAACGTCTGCACCTGGATCGTCGGGTAGTCGACCGAGGGCAGCGCCGAGACCGGCAGGTTCAGGTACGACACCCCGCCGACGATCAGGATCGCCAGCATCAGGAGCGTGGTCGCGACCGGGCGCAGGATGAAGAGGCGGGACGGGTTCATGCCGGGGGCCCCCCGAGCTCACGCCGGCCCTTCCCTCCCCCCTCCGCGGGGGAGGGTGGCTCCTGCGTCGGCAGGGGTCGGGAGAGGGGAGCGACGATGCCGAGTGAGGCGAAGCCGTCGTGCGCATCGGCTTCGAGGCCGGTCCTTCGTTCGGATACGGCGCTCCCCTCTCCCCCCCTGCTGCGCAGGGTACCCTCCCCCGCAGAGGGGGGAGGGAGGCGCGTATCCTGGAAACCCGCGCTCACGGCTGCTGCCGCCGGCGGCCGCGCTTCTGTCCGGCCTCTTGGGCGCCGCCGGCGTCGGCGGCGGGGGTGACCTTCTGGCCGTCGACGCCCTCCGTGATCCGCACCGGGGCGCCGTCGCGCAGGCGGTCGGTGCCGTCGGTGACGACGCGGTCGCCGGCCTGGAGGCCGGAGAGCACCACCGTCCGCGTGCCGTCGGTCTCGCCGGTCTTGATCGGGCGGACCGAGACCTTCGCGTCGCCGTCCATCAGGTAGACGTAGGTGCCGGGCGTGCCCTGCAGGATCGCGCCGTTGGGGACCAGCGCCGCGTTCGCCACCGTGTCGACGGTGAGCTTGGCGTTGACGAACTGATTCGGGAACAGCTCCTCGTCCTTGTTGTCGAACAGGGCGCGCAGCTTCACCGTGCCGGTGGTGACGTCGATCTGGTTGTCGACCGTGTCGAGGGTGCCGGTGGCGATCTCGTGGGCGTCGCCCCGGTCGTAGGCGCGGACCGCGAGCTTGGCGCCGGCGCGCACCCGGCGCATCACCCGGGAGACGTCGTCCTCGGGCAGGGTGAACACCACCGAGATCGGATGGAGCTGGGTGACGACGACGATGTTGGTCGAGGCCGCGGTGATGTAGTTGCCCTGGTCGACCTGGCGCAGGCCGACCCGGCCCTCCACCGGCGAGATGATGCGCGCGTAGGCGATGTTCAGCCGCTGCTGGTCGACGAGGGCCTGGTCGGAGGCGACCGTGCCCTCGTTCTGCTTCACCAGCGCGCCCTGGGTGTCGACGTTCTGCTTCGAGATCGAATCCTGCTGGGCGAGGCGCTGGAAGCGGGCCAGGTCCAGCTTCGAGTTCTGCAGCAGCGCCTGGTCGCGGGCGAGCTGGCCCTGGTACTGGGCGAGCAGCGCCTCGTAGGGCCGCGCGTCGATCTGGGCGAGGTAGTCGCCCTTCTTCACGGTCTGGCCCTCGCGGAACCCGATGTCGGTGAGGTAGCCGCTGATCTGCGATTTCACGGTGACGGTGGCCAGCGGCGTGACGGTGCCGAGCCCCTGGAGCACCACCGGGATGTCGCCGGTGACGATCTGCGCGATGCCGACCGCCTGCGGCACGTCCATGCCGCCGCGCTTGCCGCGGCCGCGGCCGCCCTTGCCCTGGGTCTCACCGGGGCCGCCCGCGACCTGCGTGCGCCCGTCGTACCAGCGGTGGGCCACCGCGCCGGCCGCCAGCAGCGCCAGGAGCAGCAGCATCCAGCGGAAGGGGCGGAACCGGCGCGTCTTGCCGGGCGACGCGACCGGGTCCGGCTGGAACGCGCGCGCCGTGTCCGTGCGGATGGGTGAGCTCTCGTTCATGACTGATTAGACCACGTTCCGGACGCCGCCGCGCCCGTGTCGCGCCCTATCCTCTCGCTGTTTTCGTCCGCGGGCCGACCGTTCGTCGGCCCGGGGAGCGAATCCGACACCCTGGCCCCGGCCGCCTGTACGGCATCCGAACGGACCGTGCCCTGCGGCACCCGCGCCGGGCGCGGCTCGGGTCCGGGTGCGCCCGCTCGGCATCCCTGCGCCGCAGCCATCGCCCGCCAATGCGTCGTCAGTACGGCACCGATGTTTCGGTGCTGTTGCTGGCCCGTCAGGGCCGCTCCAGCGCGCGGTAGTACCGCACCACGTCGCGGTAGGATTCGTCGACCGGCGCCACCGGGACCGCGCGCCGCAGTCCGAGGCCGAGGGCGCCGACGGCGAAGGCGAGCGCGAGGGCGCGGCGGGGGGACATGGCGGGCTCCGGCGATCCGTGACGGCAGGCGGACGAGGCCATAACGCGAAAAGGCCCGCCAACGAATTGGCGGGCCTCGCGACGACCGGTCCGGCGCCAGGTCAGGAACGGAACGAGGGGGCGGAGTTCCGCGCCCACCGGCGCCGCACCGGCCGTGTTCCCGAAAGCTATCTCACGGCTGATGAATGTCAACATTCGTCAGCCGTGAGGCCTGGCAGCAATCGCTGGTGGCGTGCGCTCCCGCACGTTTCGCGCGGGATCGGCGCCATGGTATCACCCCGCCGATGTCCGCCCCCCGCTTCGCATGAACCCGGTCCTTTCCGGCCTCCCGACCACGGTGTTCGAGACGATGTCGCGGCTCGCCCGCGAGCACGGGGCGATCAATCTCGGGCAGGGGTTCCCCGACGACCCGGGCCCCGCCGACATGCGCGAGCGCGGCGCGCGGGCGCTCGTCGAGGGCTCGAACCAGTACCCGCCGATGATGGGGCTGCCGTCCCTGCGCGCGGCGGTGGCGGCGCATTACGCCCGGCACCAGGGGCTCGCCCTCGATCCCGAGACCGAGGTGATGGTGACCTCGGGCGCGATGGAGGCGCTCGCCGGCGCGCTGCTGGCGCTGATCGAGCCGGGCGACGAGGTCGTGCTGTTCGCGCCGATGTACGACGCCTACCTGCCGCTGGTGCTGCGCGCCGGCGGCGTGCCGCGGATCGTGACCCTGACGCCGCCCGCCTTCGGCCTCGACGAGGCCGCGCTCGCCGCCGCCTTCTCGCCGCGCACCAAGGTGGTGCTGCTGAACGACCCGCTGAACCCGAGCGCGACCCGGCTCGGCGCCGACGACCTCGCGCGGCTGGCCGCGTTCTGCCGCCGCCACGACGCGATCGCGCTGTGCGACGAGGTCTGGGAGCACGTGGTGTTCGACGGCGCCCGCCACGTCCCGCTGATGAGCCTGCCCGGCATGCGGGCGCGCACGGTGAAGATCGGCTCGGCCGGCAAGATCTTCTCGCTCACCGGCTGGAAGGTCGGGTTCGTGATGGCCGACGCGGCGCTGATGCGGACGCTCGCCAAGGCGCACCAGTTCCTCACCTTCACCACGCCGCCGAACCTGCAGGAGGCGGTGGCCTACGGGCTGGCGAAGGACGATGCCTACTTCACCGGGATGCGCGCCGGCTACGCCCGCTCGCGCGACCGGCTCGCCGGCGGCCTCGCCGATCTCGGCTTCACGGTGCTGCCGGCGCAGGCGACGTGGTTCCTCAACCTCGACATCGCCGATCTCGGCCACGCCGACGACGTCGCCTTCTGCGAGGCGCTGGTGCGCGAGCATCGCGTCGCGGCGATTCCCGTGAGCGCGTTCTACCCGGACCGGGCCGTGCGCACGCTCGTGCGGCTCTGCTTCGCCAAGGCCGACGCGACGCTGGATGCGGCGCTGGACCGGCTCTCGGGCGTGCGGCGGGCGGCATCGTGAGCGGGTTTCGGCTTTGGGATGAAACGCCCATCCCCTCTCCCCGCACGCGGGGAGAGGCCCGTTCGCACCCCGTCGTGCGGCCGGGAAGCGCAGGCGAAGCGGCGGTGAGGGGGCGGTGCCGTGGGAGGCTCGCCGGTCGAAGCCCCCTCACCGTCGGCTGCCGCCTCGCCGCGACGACGACGGGGTCGTCGCGGCCCTCTCCCCACAGGCGGGGCGAGGGGATGCGCGGGTACCGGGCGCGCGTTCCGATGCGGCGGGAGCTCCTGTGGCCGGGGGCCTTGCTCCAGGGGCCATTGCTCCAAGGGCCATCACTCCAGGGGCCATGCGTCCGTCCGCCGAGCGCCGACGACGCCCCCCGCCTTGCCGGGGCAGCCCCGCGGCGCCACATCCCGGGCCATGGCCACCCTCGCTCACCGGTTTCCGCCGATGGATCCCTCGCAGACCTTCTCCCAAAGCTGGCGCGCGGGCACGACGCTGCGCATCGGCGACCAGAGCCGGGAGGCGACGCTCGCCCGGCTCGAGGCGCTGGCGCACCTGCTCGATTCCGCCTTCCTGATCCCCGGCCTCAACCGGCGGGTCGGGCTCGAGGCGGTGATCGGCCTCGTGCCGATCGTCGGCGACATCGCCGGCATGGTGATCTCGTCCTACATCGTCGCGGAGGCGCGCCGCCTCGGGGCGCCGCGCTGGCTGATCGCGCGGATGGCCTTGAACGTCGCCTTCGACGGCGCGATCGGCATCGTGCCCCTGGCCGGCGACCTGTTCGACGCCGCCTTCAAGGCCAACCGCCGCAACGTCCGCCTGCTGCGCCGCTGGATGGAACGCAGCGGCGGGCTGCGCCCCAACGAGATCGACGGCACCGCCGTGCGGATCGACGGCTGAGGGTTCCCAGGGCACGCGGTTCCCGTCCCCTCCCCCCTCTGCGGGGGAGGGCGGGCCTCGCGTCAGCGCGGGTCGGGAGAGGGGAGCGACCTCTCCGGATGCGGCGCTCCCCTTTCCCCCCCTGCTGCGCAGGGTCCCCTGCCCCGCACCCCAGTCGGGCCTGCCCGACTGGGGCACACGGGATGCGGATCTCGGGCAAGCCCGAGATCCGTCGGGGGGAGGGAAATCGCGCGCACCCTACGACCCACTTCGCGCCCCACTTGCGGAGCAGCCCGCGATGAACGAGATCGCCCGGCCCCCTGAGGGCGACGCCGTGCCCGCGCCGATGCCCGGGGCGCAGCCGATCGTGCTGCGGCCGAGCGAGGGCCTGCCCGAGGCGCGGCCGCTCGCGCCCCGCCGCGGCGGGCTGTCGCCGCTCAACCGGCGCCGGCTCGAGAACTTCCGTCGCAACCGGCTCGGCTACGTCTCGTTCCTGATCTTCCTGGCGCTGTTCGTCGTCAGCCTGTTCGCCGAGATCCTGGCCAACGACCGGCCGATCGTCGCCTCCTACAAGGGCGAGTGGCTGTTCCCGGTGCTGATCGACTACCCGGAGGAGAAGTTCGGCGGCTTCCTGGCGCGGACCGACTACCGCACCCCCGAGATCGCCAGGGAGATCGCCGAGAACGGCTGGGCGATCTGGCCGCCGATCCCGTTCTCCTACGACACCATCAACGACGGGCTGCCGACGCCCTCGCCCTCGCCGCCGACCTGGATGCTCACCGACGCGCAGTGCCACGCCGCCGAGACGGTGCCGGGGAAGGGCTGCGCCAGCATTCCCTGGCACTGGCTCGGCACCGACAACACCACGCGCGACGTGCTCGCCCGCGTGATCTACGGCTTCCGCATCTCGGTGCTGTTCGGGCTGATCCTGGCCGCCGTCTCCTCGCTGATCGGCGTGGTCGCCGGCGCGGTGCAGGGCTATTTCGGCGGCTGGGTCGACCTGTCGTTCCAGCGCTTCATCGAGGTCTGGGGCGGCATCCCGACCCTCTACCTGATCATCATCATCTCGGCCTTCATCGCGCCGGGCTTCTTCGTGCTGCTCGGGATCATGCTGCTGTTCTCGTGGGTGGCGCTGGTCAGCGTGGTGCGCGCCGAGTTCCTGCGCGCCCGCAACTTCGAGTACGTGCGGGCGGCCCGCGCGCTCGGCCTGTCGAACGTCCGCATCATGACGGTGCACCTGCTGCCCAACGCCATGGTGGCGACGCTGACCTTCCTGCCGTTCATCCTCAACGGCTCGATCACCACCCTGACCTCGCTCGACTTCCTCGGCTTCGGCCTGCCGCCCGGCTCGCCCTCGCTCGGCGAGCTGCTGGCCCAGGGCAAGGACAACCTCACCGCGCCCTGGCTCGGCCTGTCCGGCTTCCTGGTGATCGCCGTGATGCTGAGCCTGCTGGTCTTCGCCGGCGAGGCGGTGCGCGACGCGTTCGATCCGCGCAAGACCTTCCGCTGAGCAAGACCTTCCGCTGAGCGAACCCTGCCGCCGAGCAAGACCTTCCGCCGAGCGAACCCTGCCGCCGAGCGAACCCTGCCGCCGAGCGCGCCTGTCCGCACCGCAAGACTGTCCGTCGGCACCGGCGTCGCGCGAAGCGACTGTGTCCCGGAGATGCGCCCGCCGGCCGCGCGCCGCGAATGCCTCGCGCGAGGACCGGGCCGGCCCTCGGATGCTTGACGCCTGAGGTTCGAGCACCGTCGGCGCGGCGGGATCCTCCGGCCCGAGGCATCCGTTCCCACGCCCGGCCGCGAGAACATCATCGCGATACTTAGTATGTCTATACCGGTACGCGTGAATTCAAAATATCCCAGGCCATTGATCTTGGTGCGACACTTTTATCCACCATTGCGCAGACCTCCGGTTTGGACATAAAGCCGTCACCCGGGCCGGCGGTCGCGCAAGACGCATCCGTCCAGCATTTGGCCCGCCCGCCCCGCCCGCGCGCGGGCGCTGTAACGGGTTCGGGCAACAGCGGAATCCCGCCCTCCGCAGTTGCAGAGATTTCGCGCGGCGCTGAGCACTGCATTGCTGCGGATGCCGGGTCGGTTGCACGGATAGCGCCGAAGCACGGCAGGCAAGATCCACACTTGTTCGTGTGTTGAGCACCGATAACCGCTCCGACATCCTTGCTTTCTCTGCCAAACATCATAATTCCTGCGGGTGGGGACCCATCAAGGAACAGGCAAGGAACGGACGTATGTCTGAAACTACACCGTCGGCACAGACCAGCAACGAGTATATCGAGCGGACCGTCGACGTCGTCGCGGCCTACGTGTCGAACAACTCCGTGCCGATCACGGAACTGCCGACGCTCATCGCCAGCATTCACGAGGCGCTGAACAACGTCGGCTCCGGAACGACCCCCGTCGCGGCCGAGACGGTCGAGAAGCCCAGCCCCGCGCAGATCCGCAAGTCGATCCGCCCCGACGGGCTGGTCAGCTTCATCGACGGCAAGTCCTACAAGACGCTGAAGCGCCACCTGACCAAGCACGGCCTCGACCCGCACAGCTACCGCGACCGCTACGGTCTGCCGGCCGACTATCCCACCACCTCGGCGAACTATTCGGCCCAGCGCTCGGCGCTCGCCAAGAGCCTCGGCCTCGGCCAGCCCGGCCGCTCGACCCCCGCCGAGGCCCCCGAGGAGGTCGAGGAGGCGGCGCCCGCGCCCGCCCGCCGCGGCCGCAAGGCTGCGACCTCCGCCGTGAAGGGCAGCCAGTCCCGCAAGGCCGACGCCGCCTGAGGCCGAGGCGGCCTCGCGCCCGCTCCGGCACGATCCGAGCCCCATCGGCAGACCCGGTCTCGCCGGAGACCTGCGTGCCGTCGGGCAGGTCGTGCCGGACGGGCGGATCGCGCCTCCCTCCGCTCCCTCTGCCTCCGCTCCCCTGCGGCGCCCGACGACCGGCCCACGCCGCTCGCGCCGGCATTCGCCGGACGCGTGAGCGGGAAAGGTGCGGCGTGGCGAGCGAACCGACACCGCACGCGCGCCGCGATCCGGCGCGGCGTGCGGTGTCGTTTGCGAAGACCGTTCTCTCGAAGGATCGGCGGCGTCAGAGCGCGGCGCGCTGCCCGAGCAGCCGGGCCCGCGCCCGCGCGACCAGGGCGGCGCGGGCCTGCTCGGCATCGTCGGCATCGAGCAGCGGCGAGGCGGCGAGGGCGGCGAGGTAGGCCCGCTCGGGCGCGCGGCAGGCGCCGATCGCCGCGTCGGCCGCCAGGAGCCGGCTTCCGATCGCGGCGCGCAGACCGAAATGCCGGTCGAGGCAGCCGTGCCAGGAGGCGTAGCGCGTCCCGGCCTCGCCGGCCCGCGCCGGCAGCACGGCGGCGAGCGCGACGAGCAGGCCCGCGGCGAGCAACGATTTCGCGATGGAACGGAACATCATGGGCGTCGGGGTGGGCGGCTCCGATCCCGGAGCGTCGCGCCGACGCGGTGAAGGTTTCGTCAACGCCCCGACTGAGAGGCCATCCCGTTTCGGGACGTCGCCGCCGATCTCAGCGGTTGGCGGTGGTGACCGGGGAGGTGACGCCGCCGAGGGAGACCCAGGCGACGGCGTCCTGGCTCTCGCGCTTGATGAAGGTGTAGCCGGTGCGGTGCCAGGGCAGGATCTGGCTGGTCTTGTTGTCGAGCACCAGGTCGCCGCGGTCG